>CAZNHG010000107.1:139-10006 GCA_964572555.1 uncultured Devosiaceae bacterium
CGGTCGAACTGCTCGTGCGCATGGCCCGCGACATCGAAATGGTCAATTCCTTCAAAATCGAGTGCGCGGGTGCGGCGGCGAAGCTGCGCGCCCTGATCGCTGAGGGCGGTGACGCCATCGAGGCGCCGCTCGACGGGGAGGAGGGCATCACCATGCTGGCCGATCTCGATGCGGGCGCGGTCGGCACGATGTGCTCGGCGATGATCACCGAGCACATCGGTGCGGTCGTGCGCAGCCACCGTGCCGGCGAGCGGGATGCGGCGGTGGCGAGCTATTCGCGTATCTTGCCCGTGATCAATCACGAGAACCGGCAGTGCGGGTTTCGCGCTGCCAAGGCGGTGATGCGGGAAGGGGGCGTTATCGCCTCGGATGCATGCCGCCACCCGATCCCGCCACTGCCGCCGGAGACCCGGCGCGAGCTGCTCGACCTGCTTCGGCCGCTCGATCCGATTGCCATGAAATGGGGGCGCTTATGATCACGCAATCCGAGAAATCCCAGGACCAGCTTGCCGAACTGCAGCCGATCGGATCGCGCAAGTCGCTGGCCGAGGAGGCCGCCGACCGGCTACGCGACCTCATTCTTCTCGAAAAGCTTGCCCCGGGCGAGCCAATCCGCGAGCGCGACCTCGCCGATGCGCTCGGGATCAGCAGGACCCCGCTGCGCGAAGCCATGCGGCTTCTCGAGATCGAGGGACTCGTCGAATACTCCTCGACGCGCCGCCCCTATGTGGCCGACCCTGACCTTGAGACCCTGGCGCAGAACCTCAGCGTTCTTGGCGCCCTTGAAGGTCTGGCGGGCGAGCAGGCATGCGCCAACGCGACCGATGAGGAAATCGCCGAGATAGGTCGCATCTGCAGGGAAATGATCGAGCGTTCGGACAAGGACGATCCGCTGACCTTTTTCCGCCGCGACATGGCATTCCACGACGCCATCGTGGCGGCGAGCCGCAACAAGCCCTTGGCGACGACCCAACGCCAGTACAACGCCCGGCTGTGGCGCGCCCGGTTCATTTCGTCCCAGCGGCGTCCCGATCGCCCGCGCACGCTCGCACAGCACGAGGACGTCTACCAGGCTCTTGCCGTGCGCGATGCGGCTGCGTGTGCCGAGGCACTGCGCACGCACCTCACCACCACCATCGAGAACATCAAGAAAGCCCGGCTTGAGCGGGAAGAAGAGGATTAGGGGGATATGAAACCGAGAATTGGCGTTATTCCGGGCGATCCGAGCGGCATTGGGCCGGAACTTCTCGCCCGGCTTCTGGGCCAGCCCGAGGTGCACGAGCGCGCCGACATCCTGGTGATCGGCGATCGCGCGGTGCTCGAGCTGGGCATGGACGTGGCTGGCGGCCGCTATGTGCTGCGTCCCGTCGCGGCCGAACCTGGCTGGGAGCACGAGCCCGGCGACGGCATTGCCTGGAATGAGACCGACACAATATCCCCGCACGCGATCGAGGTAGGGGCAGAGACCGAAGCTTCCGGCCGCGCCACGCTCACCACACTGAACCGCGCGCTCGACCTGGCGCAGGAGGGTGTGATCGACGGGGTGGTATTCGCGCCGCTCAACAAGGCGGCCATGCACATGGCCGGTCTCGCCCATTCCGACGAACTCCACCACATGGCCGAGCGGCTCGGGGTGACGGGCTATATCTCCGAACTCAATACCCTCGACGGGGTCTGGACGAGCCGGGTGACTAGCCACATAGCCCTGCGCGACGTAGCCGATGCGCTCAGCGAGGATCGAATCTGCCACGCGGTCGAGCTGATCGATACCACGCTTCGCCGCTCGGGCCTGACACGCCCGCGCATCTCCGTCGCCGCGCTCAATCCGCACGCGGGCGATGGCGGCAATTTCGGACGGGAGGAGATCGACGTCATCCGTCCGGCGGTCAAGCGCATGGCCGAACGCCAGATCGCGGTGGATGGCCCGTGGCCCTCCGACACCGTGTTCCTCAAGGCCAAGCGTGGAGAAATCGACGCGATCGTGACCATGTATCACGATCAGGGCCAGATCGCGCTGAAACTCATGGGCTTCGATCGTGGCGTCACCGTTCAGGGCGGCATCCCCTTCGCCGTGACGACCCCGGCCCACGGGACCGCCTTCGACATCGCCGGGCAGGGGCTGGCCGACATCGGTGCGACGCGGGCGGCCTTCGACATCGCCTGCGGCATGGTGACCAACTGGCGGTGAATTCGTCACGCCGTTTGCATCACCGGCTTCGGCTCACACCGCCATCGAGCCGACAGCTCGTGGTGTTTGCCAAGTGCTCGAGGTAGCTGGGAGGTACGGGGTGGGGATGAACCACTCCAAGCGGTTGAATGCCAAATGACTCTCGAAACGTGACCGGGCTCTGGCCGTTAGAAGGCGGCGACGCCGCGTCGAACCTGAAGCCATGACCCTGCACAGAGGCTCACAAAGTCGCGCCAGATGGTTTCTATCCTTTCAGGTGCGCGCGCTATCGGCGGGCATGGTAGTTCCGATTTTGATGTCGAGGCCGCGCGTGTCGCGAGCGCCCATTGTACCGAGTCGGCAGGAGATCAGCGACCAACTATGATGGCCGGCTTGCGCCTGCGATCGTTTCCCTTTTTCGACGACTTGAAACGACAACGCCGGACACGATAACCGCCACCCAGACGGCAATCGTTGCCACGCCCAGCACGCCTGCAATGGGACGATCGAAGAAGGCGAGGGCATCGCCGCGGGCAATCATCATCGAAGTCGTGAAGTTCTTCTCAAGCAGCGGGCCGAGAACGATGCCGAGAATGATCGGGGCAATCGCGAACCGGTTAGCCTCGAGGATATAGGCGACGACGCCAAGAACGATCATCACCCACACCCCGAACATCGAGTTATTGATGGCGTAGGAGCCGACCACACAGAACAAGAGGATCGCCGCATTAAGATAGGACCGGGGTACCTCGAAGATGAAGCGTGACAACTTGGCAGTGATCACGCCGAAGGGCAGCAGCAGGATGTTGGCCAGGAGAAAGACCAAAAGCACCGCATAGAAGTTCTGCGGGTTGACGGTGAGCAGTTGCGGGCCGGGGTCCATGCCCTTCATCACCAGCACGCCAACCGCGATGGCCGTAACCGCGTCGCCGGGGATGCCGAAAACCATGGCCGGAATCCAGGCTGAGCTCAGCGCGGCATTGTTGGTGGCGCTGGCCTCGACCAGTCCCTCGGAGTGCCCGGTACCGAACTTCTCGGGCGTCTTGGATGTGCGCTTGGCAAGCGCGTAGGTAATCCAGGCGGCCAGATCGCCACCGACGCCGGGGAGGGCGCCGATGATGGAGCCGATCCCGGCACCTCGGAAAAGGTTGACCTTGTAGCGCTTCAGTTCTGTACCGACACCTTTGAACGGATTGCGAACCCGCACCTGCTGCTCGGTCTTCGCGCCGGTGCGGCCATTCCTGAGGATTTCGGCGAGGGCGAACATACCGATCATTGCGGGGATGAAGCTGATGCCACCGGCAAGTTCGCTCGAGCCGAATGTGAATCGGGGTTGCGCCATCAGCGGGTCGAGCCCGACCTGGGCGATGAACAACCCCAGAAGCAGGGAGAGAACCCCCTTGGAAACGCCCCCGCCGGAGACGAGCGCAGCGCAGCTCAGGCCCAAAAGGGCCAGCCAGAAATATTCGAAGCTCGAAAAATTGAGCGCAAAGCGTGCCAGCACTGGCGCGGCAAGAACGATGGTGACAAAGCCGATCAACCCACCAATGGTGGCCGAGGAAATGCCGATACCGATGGCAAGACTCGCCTTGCCCTTCCGTGTCAGGCCATAGGAGTCCTCGACATAAGCGGCCGAAGCGGGGGTGCCGGGGATGCGCAGCAACGCACCGGGTATATCACCGGCCGTGATTGCCATGGCCGTGCACGAAATAATCGCTGCGATGGCGGGAATTGGATCCATGTAGAACGTGATGGGAACCAGAAGGGCGGTCGCCATTGTCGCGGTCAGTCCCGGCATCGCACCAACGAACAGACCGAACGCGGAGGCCAGAACGATCACGGACAAGGTCTGGGGCGTGGCAACCAGCCCGATGGCGGCGACGAACGAGTCCAGCATTGGCTACAGCCCCCACAGGCCGCGCGGAAGCGGGACGCGCAGGCCGTAAACGAAAACGATGTAAAGGATCAGCGTTGCGACAACGGCGAAAATGACACTGCCGATCCAACCGGCACCACCCAGCCGTGCAACGATGGTGGTGAAGACGATCCCGCACAGCATGAAGCCGACGCTGGGAATGAAAAACGTCGCGGCGACCAGCCCCGCCAGAACGAGTGCTGAATAACCGGTGAGGGAAAGGAAGCGCCGCCCCGGTTCATTCTCATTGGACAGGATGTCTTCGGCAGCGGGCTCGGCGACGACGCCGCGCAGGCCAAGGAAGGCGCTGGCAGAAAGAAAAAGACCGAACACGATCATGCCGATGCCGGTGATCATGGGAAACAGGCCCGAGCCGACCATCATGCCCGGCATCGAGCGAAGCCCGGCGGCATGGGCGCAGATGCCCACGCCGCCGGCTGCAAAGACCAAGCCGATCGCGATGTCAGAAATCCGTTTGGTCATTGCTTTGCGAACCTCGTTCTGACGCGTGGTTACTCTTGCTCGTCCAGGCCCGCTGAATCGATCGCCTGGCCGAACGCTTCGCCACGCTGGGCGAGATAGTCGGCGAAGTCATCGCCACCGGCCCAGACGACGCCGTAGTTCAGCTTGCCCATTTCCTGCCTGAACGCATCGGAGTGAACGATCTTGTCGAGGGCTTCGACAAGAGTATCGGTGACATCTTCCGGCATGCCCTTCGGGCCCGCAAGACCCCGCCAGCCGGCGATCGCGAAGTCGACACCGAGCGCACCATTAACAGTGGGCACGTCCGGATGGGCTTCATTTGGCTCGTCGCCCAGATACGCCAGGGCCCGGATCTCGCCGGCTTCCATCAGCGGCTGGGCCTCGGGGAACTGTGCGACCACGACGTCGATGGCGCCGGAGGCGAGAAGCTGCAGCGACGGGGCGCCGCCATCGGTGGGGACCCAGTTGGCATTGGCGGCTTCGGCGCCGACACCCTGCACCAGGCTGACCCAGGACAGGTGGTTGAGCCCGCCATAGTTGGCGCCGCTCGCCTTGATGCTGGCGACATCCTCCTTGATCGCGTCGGCGACGTCCTGGATGTCCGCGTAGTCGGAGTCCGCTTTCACGAAGACGGCCGAGGGATCGGCATTATAGAGCCCGATCAGCGAGTAGTCCTCGTAAGTGAGATCCGAGGAACCCACGGCATTGTACATCGACAGCTCGGTGGTGATGATGCCCAGCGTGTAGCCATCCGGCTCCGCCTCGGCGAGAGCTGCGTGACCCACAATGCCGCCGCCGCCGGTGCGGTTCACGACATTGATCGGCTGGCCGAGTTCTTCCTCGAGCTGATTGGCGATGATGCGGCCAGTCGCATCGGTGCCCCCGCCTGCGGACCAGGGGACGATCAAGGTGATCGGGCGATCGGGATACTGCGCGAACGCGGCTCCGGTCGAGATCGCGAGCGCAAGGGCGGCCAGGCCGGCCTTTTTCAGAAAATCCATCGGGTTTCCTCCCATGTTTCAGGATTGGCATGTCTATAGCATACCACATTGCGGGATTAGCATCCCAGTTTATGTTTGGCAACTCCTGCCCATATGACCGGCAATATCCGGGAAAATGCCGCATACTGGCAGGGGCGTCGCGTGATTGACAAAAAGCTGTGTTCCTCCTATCAGTTGAAAAATGGATTGTTATCCCGGAATACGGAATTCTGGCGTGGCAGGTCCAGATTGTATTGATGGGTGTCCCCAAAGACCCTTCGTGGTGGACACCTCGCAGGAAACGGGAGCTCTATGATGCCGAACGAAATCGCGCAGTCCGTGCGCAACAAGCTGGACGGAATTCTGCCGCCGCTTTCCATGCCCTTCGATGACGATGGGGCTCTGGTCAAAGGGGCTCTGGCTCCGCAGGTCGACCTCATGGTCAACTCCGGCGCGCGCGGTGTCGTCGCAGGCGGGTCGACCGGGGAGGGGCACACATTGTCCTCGGACGAATTCGTTCAGGCCATGACCGAAGCCTACGAAGCCGTTGACGGGCGGATCCCGTTCCTCGCCGGTCTCATCGTCAACTCCACGCGAGAGGCGATCGACCGCGTCGAGTCCCTTGGAGACATGAAGATCGACGCGCTGCAGGTGACGCCGGTGCACTACCTGTTCAAGCCGGGGCTCGAGGCGACCATCGAGCACTTCCGCGCGATCTGGGAAGCTACCAACACCCCGATCCTGATCTATAACGTCATCCCGTGGAACTATCTCAGCGTCGAGGCAATGCTGACCATCATGGACGAGGTCCCCGGGGTCGTCGGCATGAAGCAGAGCTCGGGTGACCTCAAGTCGGTCACCGACCTTCTGCTCAGCGCCAAGCCGGAAAATCTCGTGCTGACCGGTATCGACGCTCTTTTGTATCCCGCCTTCTCGATGGGCGCACACGGCGCCATCAGTGCTCTGACCTGCGCAGTGCCTGCCACCACCGTCACCGTCATGGAGGCGACCCGGCGCGGCGACCACGACACGGCGCGCGATCTGCACTTCAAGCTCAACGCCCTCTGGAATGCCATGCCGCACGACATCCTGCCGGCCTGCGTCAAATATGTGCAGTCCCGCCAGGGCCTGGCGTTGCACCATCCGCGCGCGCCAATGGAGAAGGTCGATGCCGAGCGCAAGCGTCAGATCGATGTTGTTCTCGATCCCGTTCTCGAGGCGACCGAAAAGGCCAGGGGCGCCTGAGGGTAGCCAGCTAGAAGGAAAGACCAACCCCATCGCGGACGGGCCCGGACCACGCGTCCGGTGCCCGTCCGGCTCCGGGAGGACACCATGAAGAAGTTGATCAACGATCCCGCCGACTATGTCGATGAGATGCTCGAGGGGCTGTGTCTCGCCCATCCTCAGTTGCAGCGGGCCGAAGCAGACGGCCGCACGATTGTTCTGAGTGCGGGCGTGACCTCCGGCAAGGTCGGTATCGCGACCGGCGGCGGATCGGGCCATTCGCCGCTGTTTACAGGTTATGTCGGCGAGGGGCTCGTCGATAGCTGCGCCGTGGGCAATGTCTTTGAGGGCCCCGCGATCGATTCCTGCACCAACGCGATCAAGGCCGCCGATGCCGGGGCAGGGGTCGTGTGCCTGTTCGGCAATTACGGGGGCGATCGCATGAACTTCGAAATGGCCTGCGAGATGCTCGAGCTCGAGGGCATCAAGACGCGTACGGTGCTGGGTACGGACGACATCGCCAGCGCGACGCCTGAGGACAAGGACAAGCGGCGCGGCGTCGCCGGCATTCTCTACGCCTACAAGGCCGCGGGGGCTGCAGCGGCGAGCGGGAAGAACCTTGACGAGGTGGCCCGGATCGCCCAGCACGCTGTGGATCGAACCAAAACGCTCGGCGTGGCCCTGTCGTCCTGCCAGATCCCCGGCGCCAAGGCACCAAATTTTGAGCTCGGTGCCGACGAGATCGAGATGGGTATGGGTATTCATGGCGAACCGGGCATCTGGCGTGCCCCCCTGATGTCCGCAAATGCCCTGGTTGACGAGATGGTCGAGCGCATCCTCGCCGAAGCACCCGATGCAGCAGGACGCGTGTCGGTGCTGGTGAACAGCCTCGGGGCAACACCTTCCGAGGAACTCTTCATCATGTACCGCCACCTCAAGGCCTGTCTCGAGCGGCAGGGCCTCGAAGTCGTCATGCCGATCGTCGGTCCATATGTGACGTCCATGGAGATGGCCGGAGCCTCGATCAGCGTGTGCTTTCTCGATGACGAACTCGAGGCCCTGCTGCGTGCGCCCGCTGCATGTCCTTTCTGGGTGGTCCAATGAGCATCGCGATAACGCCCCGCGACCTTGACCGGGCTATCGAGCGCCTTCAGGCGGCCATGGCCGATATCGGTCCCGAACTCGATGCTCTCGATGCCCGCATGGGGGACGGTGACACGGGCACCATGCTGACGCGCTTTGTGGGTGCCCTGTCCGGGCTCGACTTGGCCTCGCACGCCGGTATGGGGGAGGCGTTTCTGCGCCTTGCTCAGGCCGGATCCAGGTCGACGGGCTCGAGTCTTGGGACGCTGCTTGTGGGGGCGCTCATGACCTGTGGCAAGTCCCTTAAAGGGCGCCGCGAGATTGCCTCCGACGAGTTCGGTGAGCTCTTTGCCAGTGTGCGCGACGACATGCTGCGCCGTGGCAAGACGGAACTCGGCAACAAGACGATTGTCGACGGCCTGGATGCGCTTGCGCGAGCGTTCGACTTCGACACCGAGCCCCAGGACCCGGGCCGGGTTGCACACGAGGCGATGGACGACGCACTGGCGCGTTTCCGCGATCAGCCGAGTGCATCGGGTCGGGCCCGCATGTTCGCCGACCGGACCAGGGGGCTCGATGATCCCGGCATGCGCGCCCTCAGGGAAATGGTGGTTGCGCTTGCAGCAAAACCACAGAAATGATGCACAAGCATGGACTTGGTCGTGCGCCGCGTTGCCGCCAGCGTGTTCTTGTGGCCCCGTACCCAATGGTCTAAGGAGGCAATATGGCTGTGATCGGGAATTGTCGAAAGCTTGAGAAGGCGCGCCATGGCTGAGGGGACAGACGGGACCGAGACCGCGCGCAGGCCTCAGCGGCGCGCAGCGGAGGATAATCTTAAGTCCTTGCACAAGGTCGTGCGCGTGCTCGATTGCTTCAGCATGAACCGGCGTTCCCTGTCTCTGTCGGAAATCTGTTCGATCACCGGTTTCCCGCGCTCGACGGCCCACAGGCTGGTCGCCTCGATGCGCGATGTCGGCTTTCTCGAACAGGAGCACGAACGCGAAGAGTACCGCCTCGGCATTCGCCTGTTCCAGTTCGGATCGGTGGTCCTCGCCAATCTCGACCTGCACCGGGAAGGGCGCGGGATTGTCGATTCCCTGCACCGATTGACGAACCGCACGGTCCATCTTGCGGTGTTCGACGGGCAGCGCGCCGTCGTTATCCAGCGCGCCGAGGGCAACAACGACTCGCTGGTGCCCAGCACCTATGTCGAGAATACCCCGGCCTATTGTACGAGCGTTGGCAAGGCGATCCTGGCCTATCAGGATGACGAGACCTTCGATCGCGTCGTCGAATCGGGGCTCGAGCGGTTCACCGAGACGACGCTGACCGATCCCGAGACCCTTCGAAAGGATCTCGGGGTCACGCGGGAGCGCGGCTATGCCATCGATAATGGTGAGCATCAGCCGGGGCTGAGATGCGTTGGCGCGCCCATCCGCAATGCTTCGGGAGGCGTCTTTGCATCCCT
The DNA here is from genome assembly GCA_964572555.1 of uncultured Devosiaceae bacterium. Classification (GTDB taxonomy): domain Bacteria; phylum Pseudomonadota; class Alphaproteobacteria; order Rhizobiales; family Devosiaceae; genus CAZNHG01. The sequence continues at coordinate 9,460 of CAZNHG010000107.1, forward strand.
GAGCGTCAGTGCACCGGCATGGGAAATCCCGACCGACGAGGTCGAGGAATTGAGCAAGGTCGTGACCTACCACGCCAACCTGATATCCCAACGTCTCGGCTATCAGCGCTGAGCCGTCGGTGTGCCGAACGGCCGGCGCTGCGGCCGCTTCTGGTGTGGTTGAAACCGTGTTGGTAAGTGGCACGCGCTTGCTCCTCCCTTGCGCAACTGGCCTGGACTAGACCGGCCAGATCGAGCGAAGCTTCTCTCCGCCAAGAATCCTTTGGCGCGCTTTTTGCTCGAATTCGCCATTGGCCTCGGCAGCGTCCGCGATGGTTTTGACGATCGCCTTGGGAATGACCACCACACCATTGATGTCGCCCATGACGATGTCGCCCGGGGAGATCCGGACCCCTGCGATATCGAGGGTGACCTGTGCCTTGGCGGGCTCCATATTGCCGGACACGCCAACAGGACTGACGCCCGTACCAAAAAGTGGGTAGTCCAGTTTGCGGACCTCGGCGAGATCGCGAACCGTGCCATGAACGATGGTCGCGGCAGCACCGGC
>CAZNHG010000108.1:0-9969 GCA_964572555.1 uncultured Devosiaceae bacterium
TCCGCGTCTTCGACTGTCTCAACTGGGTCGAGAACATGCGCGTCTCTATGGACGCGGTCATCGAGGCGGAAAAGGTGTGCGAGGGCACCATCTGCTACACCGGCGACATGCTCGACCCCGACCGGGCCAAATACGACCTGAAATACTATGTCGGGCTCGCCAAGGAACTCGAGGCCGCCGGTGCCCACGTACTGGGTCTCAAGGATATGGCCGGGCTGATGAAGCCGGCCGCGGCCAGCAAGCTGATTTCCACCCTCAAACAGGAAATCGCCCTGCCCATCCACTTCCACACCCATGACACCTCGGGTGCCGCAGCGGCCACCGTGCTCGCCGCGGTCGATGCCGGTGTCGATGCGGTGGATGCGGCCATGGACGCGCTCTCGGGCATCACCAGCCAGCCGTGCCTGGGTGCGATCAACGCCGCCCTCGAGGGCACCGAGCGCGACCCGAATTTCGATCCCGACGCCATCAGGCAGATCTCGTTCTACTGGGAGGCGGTACGCAACCAGTACCGCGCCTTCGAGAGCGACCTGCGCTCCGGCGCCTCGGAAGTCTATCTGCACGAAATGCCGGGCGGCCAGTTCACCAACCTCAAGGAGCAGGCCCGCTCGATGGGTCTCGAAAGCCGCTGGCACGAGGTGGCGCGCACCTATTCCGACGTCAACCGGATGTTCGGCGACATCGTGAAGGTCACGCCGTCCTCCAAGGTGGTGGGCGACATGGCGCTTGCCATGGTCTCCTCGGGCCTCACCCGCGCCGACGTCGAGGACCCCGGGCGCGACGTCTCCTTCCCGGATTCCGTGATCGGCTTCTTCGCCGGCGAACTCGGCCAGCCGCCGGGCGGCTTCCCCGTCGAACTCCAGAAAAAGGTGCTCAAGGACCGCGAGCCGCTGACGGCGCGCCCCGGTTCTTATCTCGAGCCCGCCGATCTCGAGGCGGAACGCCACAAGATCGCCGAGGAGCTGGGCGAGGAGATCGACGACTACGAGCTCGCCTCGTACCTGATGTATCCCAAGGTCTTCACCGAATTCAAAAAGGCCCAGGCCAATTACGGCCCCACCTCCGTGCTGCCCACGCCGGTCTATTTCTACGGGCTGGAGCCGGGCAGCGAGCTCATGGTCGATCTCGAAAAGGGCGTCACCCTGGTCATCCAGCTCCAGGGGCGCTCCGAGGTCAACGAAAAGGGCATGGTGCGCGTCTTCTTCGAGCTCAACGGCCAGCCGCGCGCCGTCGCGGTGCCCGACCGCATGAAGGCGGGCGACATCGTCCAGCGCCCCAAGGCCGAGCAGGGCAACCCCAAGCATGTCGGCGCGCCCATGCCGGGCGTCATCTCCACCATGGCCGCCCAGGCCGGTCAGGAAGTGCAGGCGGGCGACGTGCTGTTGAGCATCGAGGCGATGAAGATGGAAACCGCCATCCACGCCGAGACCGACGGGATGGTCGCAGAGGTCATCGTCAAGCCGGGCGACCAGATCGACGCCAAGGACCTGCTGGTCAGGCTCGAATAGAGCGCCGGGTGAAAAAGTGGAATCCGGTTTTGCGCTCAACCGGCGCGACCACTAAGAATCTGGATCGTCGGGCGATTTGGATTAATCGACCGACGATCGGGCCGCTACCCAAGCCCCAATGCGGCAGTGTCGGCCCCCATCGCCGCGGCGATGGAGGCGAAGTCGGCTGCGCCGATCTCCACCAGCCCGAAACGGAACGGCGCCCCCCAGTTGCGTTTGCCGCGCGTGAGATCGAGCGTATCGAGAAGCGGGCGGATAGGGGCCTCCCGTGCCGGCACATAGCGCACGGCCCGGCGGAACGGACGGAACCCGTTGCCCATGTCCGCCTGGGCGATCTCGTCGTCCGCGACCGTCCCGATCAACACGAAGCTTTTCAGATTATCGCGCCCGCGAAACGTCTCCGTCGGCGAGTAGTAGACGATTCCGTCGCCCGCGCCGATGCGCGCGAGCGGTGCCCGCTTGCCGTGATTGACCTGCATGAATCCGCCCGCGCCCTTGTGGGCGTGTTCCGCCGAGGCGATCGCGATCCAGAAGCGGCGCTTACGTGCGGCCATGACGATATCTCCCGTGGCGCGTTGAAGACGCCACGGACCGTGGCACGCCCCGGGACCGGAAAATGTCAGCAGAGCGACGTCAGAAGGTCCCGAGAAGCGCGAGGATGATCACGATGATCAGGATCGTTCCCAGAATGCCGGTGGGCCCATACCCCCATGCGCGCGAATATCCCCAGGTCGGCAGGGCGCCAATTAGCAGCAAAATCAGGATGATGATCAGAATAGTCGAAAGTGTCATTTGGTCACTCCCCATTCCATAACGGATGCGCCAAATAAGTGCGCCAACAGGACTCATAAGCCCTGAAACGTATCATGACCTTGATTTATGGCAGGAAATGGAGTGTTGGAGTGCTGAGGACCTGGCCGCCGTCAGGCGAATCCCAGCCGCGCGCGGATGCCCTCCGCCGTCCAGCCCGCCTCGCGCATGTTCTGCAATGCCAGGGACTTGCGCGATTTCGACAGCTTGCGTCCGTCCGCGTCGAGAATGAGCTTGTGAAAGGTGTAGACGGGGGAAGGCAGGCCGAGAAGGAACTGCAGGAGCACGTGGATGTCCGTCGCCGCCTCCATGTCGTGCCCGCGCGTGACGTGGGTGATTCCCTGCTCGGCATCGTCGATTACCACGCTGAGGTGATAGCTCGTCGGTGTGTCCTTGCGTTGCAGAACCACATCGCCCCAGCGCTCGGCCCGGGCATAGCGGACCTGCGGCCGGTCCGCGGGGGTGGGATTGGCCGCCGTGAACGTCAGCATGCCGGTGCGCGCGAGGGCCGCGCCGGTATCGAGCCGGTACTGGATCGGCATCCCCAGCGCCCGGCGGCGCGTGATCTCGTCGGCGTCGAGATGCCGGCATGTGCCGGGATAGAGCGGCGCCCCCTCCGGGTCGGTGCCTTTGGCCTGTGCCGCGATGTCGGAACGCGTGCAAAAGCACGGATAGATCAGCCCCATCTCCCTGAGCCGGTCCGCCGCCGCTTCGTAGGCGGAAAAGCGCTGCGACTGGCAGAGCACCGGCTCGGGCCAGCTCAGTCCCAGCCAGTGCAGGTCGTCGAGGATCGCCTGGGCGAATTCGGGTTTGCTGCGCGCCAGATCCGTGTCTTCCATGCGCAACAGGAACTGCCCGCCCATCTCGGCTGCCCAATGCGCGGTGAACAGCGCCGAATAGGCATGCCCGAGATGCAGCCGGCCGTTGGGGCTGGGCGCGAAACGAAATAGGGGCGATGAATCGGGCATGGCACGGATTGGCGTTTCAGGTGAGCGGGATGCACAAGAGCACAAAAATGAGGCGGCGTCTCGGGGTGAGCCGGCAATGATGCCCCCGCCCCGCATCACGGACCGCGACTCCCTCGAAACTCACCTCGAGAGCCTTGTCGCTATCGATCCGCGGCTGGCCGCGATGCGGCGCATGGCGGGCGAGGTGCCGGTGCGCAAGGGCACGGAAGGCTTTGCCGGAATGGCGCAGATCGTCAATTCCCAGCTTCTCTCGGTCGCCAGCGCCCGTGCCATCCACGACCGCTTCACCGCCCATCTCGGCACGGTTACCGCCGACCGCTTCCTCGCCTGCGACGAGACGGCCATCCGCGGCTGCGGCCTGAGCGCGGGCAAGTACCGCACGCTCAAGGGGCTTGCCGAGGCCGAGCGCGCCGGCGCCCTCGATTATGCCGCGCTGGCCCGCTTGCCGGTGCACGAGGCCATGGCCGCTCTCACCGCCCGGAACGGCGTCGGTCCCTGGACGGCGGAAATCTATATGCTGCTTGCCGTGGGCCACCCGGACATTTTCCCCGCCGGCGATCTGGCCTTGCGCAAGATGGTGGGTTATGCGCTGGGGACGAACGAGGTGCCCGGCGTGGCGCATACCCGCACCCTCGCGGCCCGCTGGACGCCGCATCGCGGGGCGGCTGCGCGCTTGTTGTGGCGCTGCTTCGCGGTCTTGAAGAATTCGGAAGGAATCGGTCTGTGACGGAAAAACTCGCCGGCCCCATGGTCGAACCGGAGTCGAGCAATCCCGACACGCTTGTCATCCTGCTGCACGGTTACGGCTCGGACGGCAACGATCTCATCGCGCTGGCGCCGTACTGGCAGGACCTGTTCCCAAACGCCCTGTTCATGGCGCCCAACGCGCCGAGCCCGTGCGACATCAATCCTGCCGGCTACCAGTGGTTCCCGCTCGATCTGGACCGCGAGGTCAGCCGGCTCGAGGGTGGCGAAATCGCTCGCCCGCCGATCAATGCCTTCCTGGAGCAGGTCTGGCTCGAAACGGGGCTGGGCCCGAAGGACACCATTCTCGGCGGGTTCAGTCAGGGCGCCATGATGGCGCTCGATGTGGGCTTGCGCCTGTCCGACCCGCTCAAGGGCATCGTGGCCTTCTCGGGCGGGCTGATCGACCCCGACGCGATGAAGAGCGAGATCTGCTCGCACCCGCCGGTGTGCCTCGTTCATGGCGGTCAGGACGACGTCGTGCCAGTGCGCATGAGCGTTGCCGGCGGCGAAACCCTCAAGGAGGCGGGGTGCGCGGTGACGGTGCACATCTCGCCCGGCGTCGGCCACGCCATCGCCCCGGACGGGCTCGAGGTGGCACACACCTTTCTCGGCGGCCTTGCCGGGGCGGCGAACCCGGCACCGTGAGCTGAAGTGCGGCCATAATACAACAACTGCTTCACAGCGGTGTCACAAAGGGCTTAGTATATAGCGTATGGATTCAGATGATTCCTGCGTTGGGAGCCTGGTGTGACTGTTCACGTGTCGCCCGAGTCCTGTCCGGCCCTGGTGCTGAACGCCGACTTTCGTCCGCTCAGCTACTACCCGTTGTCTCTGTGGTCATGGCAGGACGCGATCAAGGCGGTGTGCCTGGATCGGGTCAATATCGTATCCGAATACGAAAAGATGGTGCGAAGTCCCAGCTTCGAGATGCGGCTTCCATCCGTCGTCTCGCTCCGTGAATACGTCCAGCCCGCCCGCCACCCCGCCTTTACCCGCTTCAACGTTTTCCTCCGCGACAGGTTCGAGTGCCAGTATTGCGGCGCCAGGGAGGATCTGACCTTCGATCACGTCATCCCGCGGTCGAGGGGCGGGCGCACCACCTGGGAGAACGTCGTCGCCGCCTGCGCGCCCTGCAATCTGCGCAAGGCCAACCGCATGCCGCGCGATATCCGCATGTATCCGCGCCAGAGGCCGTATCACCCGACCGTCTTCGACCTGCACAACAACGGCCGCGCCTTCCCGCCCAACTACCTGCACGAAAGCTGGCTGGACTTCCTGTACTGGGATATCGAGCTGGAGCCCTGAGGGGCGGATTTGCGCTCGGTAGTCTTGCAATCCGGCCGCACTGTCCCAGATTGGCAGATGCCGGGGACGACCCCGGTCATCTGAAAACGCTCCAGTGGATTGCATCGCGGGGACGGCCTCGCCAGACCAAGCGGAGGCGAGGCATGTGGTGGCTCGTTCTTGTTTGTGCCGGCTTGCTCGAGATCGGCTGGGCTGTCGGCCTGAAATACACCGAGGGATTCACGCGGCTCTGGCCGAGTTTGGGAACCGTCGCGGCGATGGCGGCAAGCATGGCCCTGTTGGGCATCGCCGTGCGCACGCTGCCGCTGGGCACAGCCTATGCCGTATGGACCGGGATTGGCACGCTCGGTACGGCGATGCTGGGAATCTGGCTGTTCAATGAGCCGGTCACGGCCGCGCGGCTGGTTTCGATCATGCTGATCGTCGCCGGCATCGCGGGGCTGAAGCTGTTTGGCGGCCACTGAAGGCGTTACGCCTTCTTTGCCGCCTCCTTCTTCATACGGGCGTACTGTCCCTGCGCGGACCACAGCAGGAACCCGGTGATCGCCAGAGAGGCGAGGGCGTTGAGCCCGGCAAAACTCAGCCCCAAAAACCGCACCTGCGGCTGGTCGCACGGCACGACCCGCGAGTCGTCGATGCTGCCGAGATCGCCGAAGTTTATACCTTCACCCAACCCCGTGCACGAGGTTGGCCCCGGCCAGAAGCCCCATTCGACCCCCGCATGATAGGCGCCCATATAGGTGCCCCAGGCAAAGATCGCGGCCACCGCCAGCGTTGCCGCGATGCGCCAGGGCACCGGAATGCGGTCCCACAGCGCAATGAGCACGGCGAGCAGCGGCAGGCCGACATAGTAGGGCGTGCGCTGCGCATAGCACAGCTCGCACGGCTGATAGCCGCCGATGTACTGGAAGGCGAGGGCCGCCAGGATCGCGAACAGTCCGATCGTGAAAGCGGTGTTGGCGCGGCTCGAATTGCGGCCGCTGAGGGTGATCGATTGCTTGGCCATGCCTGAAGCCGCCCCTTACCTGATCTGCGTGACGAGCCAGAACCCGCCGACAAGCAAAACACAGAAGATGACGAACATAAGCCCGAGTCGCTTCTCGATGAAAGTGCGGATCGGCTCGCCGAAAAAGTACAACAGCCCCGCCACGATGAAAAAGCGCAAGCCGCGTCCAATGACGGAGACGAGAATGAACATGGGCAGCGAAAAGGCCACCGAGCCCGAAAAGATCGTCAGAACCTTGTAGGGGATTGGCGTCACCGCCCCGATCATGACCCCCAGCGCCCCCCACTGATCGTACCATTCCGTCAGCCGCGCGAAGCTGTCCTTGGCGTGATAGAACGACAGGATCGGCTCGCCGATCGTCTCGTAAAGAAGCGCCCCGATGGCGTAACCCAGAAGGGCGCCGATCACCGAACTGATCGTGCACACCAACGCCAGGCGCAGCCACGCCTTGCGGTCGGCGATCACCATGGGGATCAGCATCACGTCGGGCGGAATGGGAAAGAACGAGCTTTCGGCGAAACTCACGGCCGCGAGGGCCTTGGTGGCGTGCCGCCCGCGGGCGAGCGACATCAGCCAGTCATACATACGGCGTAGCAAGGCGGCCCTCCGGGCTGGAAACAGCGCCCGATGTGTAGAGCCTGAAAACGGCAAGTCAATGAGCGATTGACGCGACCGGGCCAATCACTATAGTCCGCCGCGTTTCCAAGGGCTTTCGCAAGTCCGATGCGGGTGTGGCGGAATTGGTAGACGCGCCAGACTCAAAATCTGGTTCCGGAAACGGAGTGCCGGTTCGATTCCGGCCACCCGCACCAGTTCACTCACGATCTCCGGTTGCCTGTGCTCCTTGTGAGCGGCACGGACCCTGGCCGGGTGAAGACATCGATCAAGAAACCCTTGATGAGCCCGGTCCTCTGCCGCCTACGTGGCCGCCTTCTGCGCCAGGTAGACCGTCTGGGTTACCTCACGGTCCTGCAACGGGTTGAAAAAGGTGATCGGCTGCGCCCAGGCATTGGCGAACACGCCGGAAAGCTGCTTGGTGAAGCCTTTCTCCGGCGGCGTATTCGACCACAGCCCGAACACCCCGCCCGGCTTGAGATGGCTTGCGAAAAGCCGCAGCCCGTTCGGCTGATAGAAATCCGCGCTCCGGTCGTCGAGCCGTGCTGTGGGGGAGTGGTCGATGTCCAGAAGCACCGCATCGAAATGGCGCATCGGTGCCTCCGGGTCGAACCCCGGCGTCGAGGCGGCCATGGCGAAGAAATCCCCGCTTACGAACCGGCAGCGCGCGTCGTTGACCAGGTCCGGCCCCAGCGGCAGCAGCCCCTCGGTATGCCACTCGATAACGGGGTCGAGCATTTCCACCACGATCACCGAATTCACCGAATCCCTGTCGAGCACGGCGCGGGCGGTATAGCCCAGCCCCAGCCCTCCGACCACGATATCGAGATCGGTGCCCGCGACCGCGTCGAGCCCCATTTCCGCCAGCGCCACCTCGGAGGCGGTGAACTGGCTGGTCATCAGGAACTCGTCGCCGAGCTTGATCTCGATGATCTCGATGTCGAGTTTCGGGTCGTGCCGTTGCCGCAGGCTCAGCGCGCCGATCGGCGTGGGCCGGTAATCGATTTCCTGGAAAAGCTGGCTCATGGCGTGCCTCCCTGTCGTGCGGAAACATCTGCGGAATCCGTCAACAACGCCTGTGAGAAGGGTTTATAGCGCCGAAATGTGGCCATTTCGGTCGCACATCGCCCGTGCCACGGAGCGCGGGGTCGACAATACTGACGCAACAGGTAGTGCGTGTGATGCCCCGGCGCAATGCATGCACCGCGCCGGCGGCTGAGAGAATTTTTCCGCCGGCGCCTTAACGGAACAGCATCACCGGGATAAAGACCGACCGGATCATCTCGGTCGTCGTGCTGCCGATGATCAGGCTGCGCACCCGCGAATGCCCGTAGGCGCCCATGACCAGAAGCTCATAGCCGCCCGTCTCGACGCTCTCGTGGATCACCGTCTCCGGTGTTCCGGGCCGGATTTCGGCCGTGACATCGAGTCCCGCCGATTCCAGCGTCTGGCGCGCCGTCTCAAGCTTCGCCCTGTCCTCGTCGGTCTCCGTTCCGACAGTGAGAAGGTGTATCGCCAGGCCCTTGAACAGCGGGTCCTTCGCAATGTGCTCCACCGCCTTCATGGCACTCGTCCCTCCGTCGAACGCGACGAGCACTTTCTCGATCGGCTTGAAGGCGCGGGCGGCGACAAGCACCGGCTTGTGGCTCGCCCGGGCGACGCGCTCGAGGTTCGAGCCCAGGTGCAGCTTGGCGAAATCCGCCGCCTCGCCGCGCTTGCCGATGACGATGAGATCGATCTGCGGCTCGTAGTCCTTGACCGTCTCCACCAGGTCGTCCTTGAGCAGCTTGGCCGAGACGTCCGTGAGCCCCTTGTCCGTCAGCGTCTTGTGCGCCGCATCCAGCAGGGCCCGTCCGCGCTTCTGGGCCAGCTTGGCCCTTTGGGCATCGAGTTCGGCCAGTTCCTCGAGCAGCGCCGAGCGGGCGCCGAAGCCGATATTGCCGCTCAGATTGAACGGTTCGCTCGTCGTCTCGCGGCGCCCCAGCACATGCACCAGGTCGACGGCCGCTCCCGTGCGCTCCGCCACCCAGGCGGAGAGTCCGCACACGCTTTCGGAATAGACCGACCCGTCGATCAGCGCGAGTGTCCGTGTCATTGAAATCCTCCCGGTCAGTGACCCATCAGCCGTTCGAGTGCGCCCGGCTTGTCATGGATGGCCAGCTTGTCGACGATCGTCTCGCTGGCTTCGTTCATGCCCACCACACTAACGTCGGCACCCTCGCGACGGAACTTCAAGATTACCATGTCCAGCGCCTGCACGCTGGAAATATCCCAGATGTGGGCGTGGGTGACATCGATCACGACCTCCTCCAGCGCTTCCTTGAAGTTGAAGGAATCGGTGAACTCGGTCGCCGAGGCGAAGAATATCTGGCCCTCGACCGTGTAGGTGCGCTTGCGCCCGTCGGCGGATATCTCGGAGGTCACGCGGAAGATCTGCGAAATCTTCCAGGCGAAGAACAGCCCGGACAGCAGCACACCCACCAGCACGCCGATGGCGAGGTTGTGGGTGAACACCACGGTGACCACGGTCGCAAGCATGACGATTGAGGAACTGCGCGGATGCGTGGCGAGATTCTTGACCGAGCTCCACGAGAACGTGCCGATCGAGACCATGATCATGACCGCCACCAGCGCCGGCATCGGGATGGCGCTGACGAGATCGCCCAGTACCAGGATCATGAACAACAGATACACCCCGGCTACGAATGTCGACAGCCGTCCGCGGCCGCCCGACTTGATGTTGATGATCGATTGGCCGATCATCGCGCAGCCGGCCATGCCGCCGATGAACCCGGTGGCGGTGTTGGCGATGCCCTGGCCGACACACTCGCGGTTCTTCTCGCCGCGCGTGTCGGTCAGCTCGTCGACGATCTGCGCCGTCATCATCGATTCGAGCAGGCCGACAACGGCCACTGCCGCGGAATAGGGCAGAATGATTTGCAGCGTTTCGAGATTGAGCGGAATGTCCGGGATCAGGAAGACGGGCAGCGTGTCCGGCAGCTCTCCCATG
>CAZNHG010000109.1:0-2011 GCA_964572555.1 uncultured Devosiaceae bacterium
GGCAAGGGAGGAAGTGAAAATTGTTTCATTCGATTCGTTCCTCATACGGACATCGGTTCTCCGGCGCGCCCCAGGGTCGGCGCGCTGGCGTTCACTCTTTTCGCAACAAGGGAGGAAATAGCATGAAGCCCTACAGGACACTGGCTGCTCTCGCGGCTGGTCTCATCACATCTACTTGTCTGGCGGGCGCGGCAGCGGCGTTCCAGCAGGCACCGATGCTTGACGGCAAGGTCGAAGCCGGTGAACTGCCGCCTGTCGACGAACGCCTGCCGGTCAACCCGGCCGTGGTCGATGCCGTCGAGGTTGGCCAGTACGGCGGAACGTGGAAGCGCGCCTATTCCGGTCCGGGCGACCGCTGGGGCCCCACTAAACTGCTCGAGGAGCGGGTGCTCAAATGGGTGGCCAAGCAAGACAACGGCACGGCCGAACTGGCGCCCGCCTATATCGAATCTTATTCGGTCAACGAGGATTCGACCGAATATACATTCACCCTGCTCGAGGGGCTGAAATGGTCCGACGGCGTGCCGGTGACCACCGCCGACGTGCAGTTCTGGTACGAAGACGTCTTCATGAACAAGGAGATCACGCCCACGATCGACCCGACCTTCGCGCCGGGTGGCGAGCCGATGCAGCTCGAGGTCGTGGACGAGTACACCTTCAAGATCAAGTTCGCCGAGCCGTACGTCTATTTCCTCTCGATCCTGGCACAGGATTCCACCGGCTCACCGAGCCTGGCCCGGCCGAGTTTTCTTTATCCCCGGCATTATTTCGAGCAGTTCAACAATCACTATGCGAGCGAGGAAGAGCTGGCCGAGATCGCCGAGGCGCACAATGCGGAATCCTGGACCGATCTTTGGGACTATCACGGCGGGCTGACGTCCTGGTGGGCAAATCCCGACCTTCCCACCATCAACGCCTGGGTGATCTCGGAGCCGGCCTCGGCCGCGGGCAATGCCGCGATCATGGAGCGCAACCCCTATTACTACGCCGTCGACCAGGAGGGGAACCAGCTTCCCTATATCGACCGGATCGAGCACCGGCTCTTCCAGGATCCGGAAGCGCTCAGCCTGATGGTGGCCCAGGGCCAGATCGATATGCAGGGCCGCTACATGACCCCGGCGAACTACACCTTCTACAAGGAGAACGCCGAGCGTGGAGACTACCACGTTAACGACTGGGTCGACGCGACCACCTATTCGCTGGTCCCGAACATGACCGTCGAGGACGAGGTTCTCTCCGAACTGTTCAGCAACGTCGACTTCCGCCACGCGCTTTCGGTCGGCATCGACCGCGAGCTGATCAACGAACTGGCCTTCTCAGGCTTGGCCGAGCCGCGTCAGGCCTCGCCGATTTCCGGCTCGCCCTATTTCGATGCCGATCTCGAACAGCATTGGACGGAGTACGATCCGGATCTCGCCAACGAGCTTCTCGATAGCGCCGGGCTGGCCGAGCGCGATGATGCGGGCTTCCGGCTTCGCCCGGACGGCCAACGGTTGAGCATTGCCATCGAGACCTACGAGCCGGATCAGTCCGACGCGCTCGAGATTCTGGCCGACAACCTGTCCGATATCGGCGTGGAACTGCTGGTGCGCGTCATCGACCGGACGCAGTGGGACAACAACCGGCAGAACAACAACTTCCAGATGCAATGGACGCGCTTCGACCGGCTCTCGATCGTGCCGGCCGACCCGCGCCGCATGATGGGCAACGACAGCTTCGGCGCCCAGTGGTTCGTCTGGTACAACACCGATGGCGAGTCCGGCATCGAACCGCCCGAGGATTCTCCGATCCGCTCGATCTGGCAGGATTGGGAAGCGGCCTCCCAGGCGCCTTCGGTCGCGGAAGCCGACAAGAACGTGAACCACCTGATCGAGACCTTCGTCAATCAGGGCTGGGTAATCGGCGTGGTCGGTGAGGCCCGTGTGCCCAACGTGGTGGCCAACAACTTCCACAATGTGCCCACGGGGCTGGTTTCCGACAACGTCTCGCGCGGGATCGGCCTCGCCCGGAC
>CAZNHG010000109.1:2111-8067 GCA_964572555.1 uncultured Devosiaceae bacterium
GGGGAGGGACGATGGTCGGCTTTATTATGCGGCGGGCTCTGCTGGCGATCCCGACCCTGTTGTTCATCTCGTTCGTCGCCTTCGTCATCATTCAGCTTCCCCCGGGCGATTTCGTCACCGCCTACGTCGCCAATCTCAAGCTGTTGGGCGAATACATCACCGAGGCGGAAGAGGCGATGATGCGCCAGCAGGCGGGGCTGAACGATCCCATCCTCGTGCAATATTGGCGCTGGATTTCGGGCATCGTGCTGCGTGGTGATTTCGGCTACTCGCTGGAATGGAACCAGCCGGTTTCCGAGCTGATCTGGGGGCGCCTGTCGCTGACGCTGCTGCTGTCCTCGCTCAGCCTGGTGTTCACCTGGATCATCGCCATTCCGGTCGGCGTCTATTCGGCGACCCGGCAGTATTCGATCTTCGATTACGTGTTCACCGTGTTCGGGTTCCTGGGCAAGGGCATTCCCGACTTCATGCTCGCGCTGGTGCTCATGTGGGTCGGCTTCGTCTATCTGCAGATCGACGTGGGCGGGCTGATCTCGCCGGAATACCGTGCGGCGCCCTGGGACCTCGAAAAGATTCTCAACCTGCTCTCGCATATCTGGATCCCCATCGTCGTGCTCGCGACGGGCGGTGCGGCGGGCCTGATCCGCGTCATGCGCGCCAACATGCTCGACGAGCTGGGCAAGCCCTATGTCGAGACCGCCTATGCGCAAGGCCTCAGCGAGCGGCAGGTCGTGTGGAACTATCCCGTCCGCGTCGCCCTCAATCCGTTCATCTCGACGGTCGGTTGGTCGCTGCCCGCGCTGTTCTCGGGCGACATCATCACCGCGGTGGTTCTCAACCTGCCGACGACCGGGCCGCTGCTCCTGCAGGCGCTGAAGATGCAGGACATGTACCTGGCCGGCAGTTTCATTCTCATCCTGAGCGTGTTCACCGTGATCGGCACGCTCATTTCCGACATCCTGCTGGCCTGGTTCGACCCCAGGATCCGGTATTCTTGAGAAGGTGCGCGTCATGACCGAACAAGCGATCGACGCCCCCGTGCTGGAGGCCAACGCCGCCAAGGAGGACCTTTATACCGCCAAGCCGTGGCAGCTTATCTGGCGGCGGTTCTCCAAGCACTTTCTGGCCGTTGTCTCGATGTGGTTCCTCATACTGCTCGGCCTTTCCGCTCTGTTTGCCAGTTTCGTGGCACCCTATGCGCCGGCCGATTTCAACCGGCTGCGCACCCTCGGGCCGCCGACCGGCATCCACCTGTTCGACGACGGCGTATTCAAGGGGCCGTTCGTCTATGGGCTCGAGCGCACGCGCGATCCGGAAACTGCCCGTGTGACCTATACGACCGACACCGAGACGATCCTGCCACTGCGCCTGTTCGTGCATGGCTCCGAGTACAACCTGCTTGGCCTGATCAAGAGCGACGTGCACCTGTTCGGCGTCGAAGGGGGACGGCGTGATCAGATCAACCTCCTGGGCACGGACAAGCTGGGGCGTGACGTGTTTTCGCGCCTCATCCACGGCGCGCGCGTCTCGCTGTCGGCGGGCCTGATCGGCGTCATCTTCTCCTTCGTGCTCGGCCTCGTGCTCGGTTCGATCTCGGGCTATTTCGGCGGCTGGATCGACGGCGCCATCCAGCGCCTGATGGAGTTCATCCGCTCGATCCCCACCATCCCGCTGTGGATGGGCCTGGCCGCGGCACTGCCCATCACCTGGGACCCCATAGCGGTCTATGTGCTCATCACGCTCATCCTCGCGCTGATCGGCTGGACCCATCTGGCACGTGTCGTGCGCGGGCAGTTCTTCGCCATCCGCAACGAGGACTACGTGATGGCAGCGCGCCTTGCTGGGGCGTCGGAGGTGCGCATCATCAGCAAGCACATGCTGCCCTCGATGACCTCCTACATCATCGCCGCGCTCACCCTCGCCGTGCCCGAAATGATCCTGGGCGAGACGGCACTGAGTTTTCTGGGCCTTGGCCTGCGCCCGCCGGTGGTGAGCTGGGGTGTTCTGCTGCAGGACGCGCAGAACCTGCGCTCCATCTCTCTAGCGCCGTGGCTGCTCATGCCGGGCGTCGCCGTGGTGCTGACGGTCCTCGCGTTTAACTTCCTGGGCGACGGGCTGCGCGACGCGGCCGATCCGTACGGACAGTAGGTGATGGTGATGCGCGACCAATTCCTCCCCGAGAACCGGTTGATCGAGCTTGAGGATGTGCACGTGCACTTCCCCATGCGCGAAGGACTGGTCAAGGCGGTCAACGGGGTGTCCTATAACGTCGACCGCGGTGAAGTGCTGGGCATTGTCGGCGAGAGCGGCTCGGGCAAGTCGATCACGGCGCGCTCGATCATGCGCCTTCTTCCCCGGAATGCGCGGGAGGCCGGCGGAACCATCCGCTTCGCGCCGCGCTCGGGCGAGCAATTCGAGCTGTCGGCGCTGGGGCGCAACAGCCGGGCCATCCGCAGGGTGCGGGGCCAGCATATCGGCATGATCTGCCAGGAGCCGATGACCGCGCTTTCGCCGGTGCATTCGATCGGCACACAGATCGTGCGCACCATTCAGCTTCACAAGAAGATGGGGCGCAGCGCGGCGCGCAAGCGGGCGATGGAACTGCTCGAGATGGTGCACATGCCGCGACCCGAGCAGATGCTCGATTCCTACCCGCACCAGCTCTCGGGCGGCATGCGCCAGCGTGCGATGATCGCTCTCGCTATTTCCTGTGATCCCAGTCTCCTGATCGCTGACGAACCGACGACTGCCCTCGACGTGACCACAGAAGCGCAGATCATCACGCTTCTCAAGGAGCTGCAGTCCGAACTGGGCATGGCGATCATCTTCATAACCCACAATTTCGGGGTGATTGCCGACATCGCCGACCGCGTGTCGGTCATGTATCTGGGGCGGATCGTCGAGACCGCAACAGTCGACGACATCTTCTACGCGGCCAAGCACCCCTATACCCGGGCACTCCTGCGTTCGATCCCGCGTATCGGCGGGGAGCGCGGGCAGCGCCTGCCCACCATTCCCGGCATGGTGCCCGATCCGTTCAGCGTCCCGGCTGGTTGCCCCTTCAACCCGCGGTGCGAACACGCCCGTCCCGGCGTGTGCAATGTCGATATGCCGGAAGCGCACACCTTCCCGCGGGAACAAATGTCGCTGTGCCACGTCGCCGAAGAGTTCGCCGAGGATTCCGTCAATGCCTGAGCCCGTCACCAAAACGAACCCGGCTGCCGACATGCCGGCGGACGCGCTGTTCTCGGTCCGCGACCTCAAGAAGTATTTCCCCGTCCATGTCGGCTGGAACCGGCGCCACGTCGCCGACATCAAGGCAATCGACGGCTTGTCGGTCGACATCAAGAAGGGCGAAACTTATGGCCTTGTCGGGGAGAGCGGGTCGGGCAAGTCGACGGTCGCCCGGCTCATGCTACGTGCCCACGAGCTGACGGGCGGGCAAATCCTGTTCCGTCGGGCCGACGATTCAGTCGTCGATATTTCGCGGCTCAACGAACGCGAAATGCGCGACCTGCGCCGCGAGATGCAGATGATCTTCCAGGATCCGTATTCCTCGCTCAACCCGCGCATGACCCTGCTCGAACTTATCGGTGAGCCGATGGTCATTCATGGCGTCGGCAGCCAGGCCCAGATCCGTGACCGCGTGGCCGAGTTGCTCGAGGTGGTGGGTCTGCGCCCCGAGTATCTCCAGCGTTATCCGCACGCCTTCTCCGGCGGTCAGCGCCAGCGTATCGGTATTGCCCGTGCGCTTGCTCTCAATCCCAGCTTCATCGCGGCGGACGAGGCGGTTTCGGCTCTCGACGTTTCGGTTGCGGCACAGAACATCAATCTCCTGCAGGATCTGCAGGAGCGGTTCGGGCTGACCTATCTGTTCATCACGCACGACCTCGGCATGGTCGAACATATCGCCGATCGCATCGGGGTGATGTATCTGGGCCGGCTGGTCGAGAGTGCACCCACCGAAGAGATATTCACAAAGCCGCTGCACCCCTACACCGAGGCGCTTCTTGCCGCCGTGCCGCAGCCGGACCCCAAGGGCAACCGCGCGCGAAAGCGCGTGCCGCTCAAAGGGGAAATCGCCAACGCCGCCAATGTGCCCTCGGGGTGCGCGTTTCACCCCCGCTGTCCCTATGCGGAGAAAAAGTGCTCGGAGGAAGAGCCCGCCCTGCGCACCGTGGACTCCGGCCGGCAGGTGCGCTGCCATTTCGCCGAGAAGCTCGACCTTGCGGGGGGCTATACATGAGCGGAGCGGGCACCAAGGGCACAATCGCAGAACTCGATGGAACCCGCGATGTCCCCGATAGCGCGCGGCGGCATGCGCCGCGTCTGCGCATGGACGCCGCCGAGCCCTATGCGCCTGTCGCCTATGGCGTGACAATCTTCGAGGCGGCCGGGCAGTCGCCGTCATCCAAGTTCGCCATCACTCCGCGCGGCGCGAGCGTGATCGAATACGCCGTCTGGTACGACTGGGACATCGAGCATCTCTATGACCTCGAACACGTCTGGGTGCACCTCGATGAGGATGACTCCGTGACCGCCGTCGAGGCATCCTGCCACGGCAAGCGGTGCGACATGGCGGTGTTCGGTGGCCTGCCGGAAATGGTGGGCGAGCGGCCCGTTCTCTATCTCGAGCCGGGCAAGCACGCTCATTGGGCCGATCCCGAAATGATGCGCACGCTCGCGGGTACCGAGATCGGCGCAATGTGCAAGCCGATGGCCGGCCGCCATGGCGTGCATACCGGCAACATGTTCGCCGCCGCCGGCGCCTTTGCCCCGACCGCAGCTGATCACCGGCTCGCGCGTCTCAAGATGTTCGGCGACGCCTTCACCCCGCACTTCGATTTTACCCGCACGAGTGACGAGGGGCAGGGGGTCGCACTTGTTCCCTGGGACCACCTTGCAGGCTGGATCCCGGCACGTGTGAAGGCGCTCATGGCCGAACTCCCCGGCAGCGTCGATCACGTCAAGGCCGTCTTCCTCGATTGTGGTGACACGCTCGTCGATGAAGGCACGGAGCGGAAGCGTCAGGGCACGGACATTGTTCTCGAGGGCGAGTTCGTGCCGGGCGCAAAAGCCATGGTCGCAAGTCTGACGGAGAAGGGCTACACGCTCGTCCTTGTCGCCGACGGCCCCCGCGAAACCTTCGAGAACCTGCTCAAGCCAGCCGGGCTGTGGGAGGCGTTCGCCGCTCATGTGATCTCCGGGGACGTTGGGGCGACCAAGCCCGATGAAGCGATGTTCGATGCAGCCCTGGCGGCGATCGGTCTGACGCGAGCCGACGCCGGGTCCGTCGTTATGGTGGGCAACAACCTGGCGCGCGACATCAAGGGCGCCAACATTCTCGGTCTGCAGACGACCTTCTTCGATTGGTCCGATCGCCGGCCACGTGTCCCCGCCGAGCCGGACGAGACGCCCGAGTACACCATCAAGGCACTGAGCGACCTGCCGCTGCTGCTCGACATGATCGAGCGGGGGCTCGCGCCGCATAACCGGGAAGTGGCCGCCGAATGACCAGTGCCACAGCCCACCAAAAGCACGAGGACATGGCGTTCTTTCCGGTCGAGCCGGGCGGGACCGTGACCGCCTGGGCACTCTCACCGATTAAGGCCGACTACTACCCCGGGACGGCGGCGTTGGCCGAGGACCGGGTGAATTATCGCTTCATCAACGGTTTTGTCGACGTCGGCGACCTGCCGTGCCGGAAGGCTCTGTGGAGAGACGTTGAAACCCGCCGGGTTGCGCTCGAGACGGACTGGCCTGTTGCCCGCGTCAATCTGCCCGGCTTCAACCGCCGGCTCGATTTCTCCGGATTCTGGCACCGCCCCACGCGGCTGGCGCGCTGGTGCCGGACCTGGCTGGTGCCACCCGAAGACGGCATCTATCCCTTCCATGTCACCACGTGCGGCGGTGTCCACATCTGGGTGGACGGAAACCTCGTTGCCCGGTTCGAACC
>CAZNHG010000109.1:8167-9935 GCA_964572555.1 uncultured Devosiaceae bacterium
TCGATGTGCATGTCACCGCCCGCGTCCAGCAAAGCGTGCATATGCGGCACCGGCCCCCGCTCTTCGAGACGACGGCGGTGCTGCGTGCCGGTTCCGATCGTGTCGCGCTTGACGGCGTCGACGCTCTTCCCGACGGTTACCATCCCCTCGACCTGACCTTCGCGATTGGCGAAACACGTGTCGACAGGCACATCGGCTTCGCTCTTGAGCGCGAAATCACGCCCGGGTGTCTTCCGGCCGAACTTGACGCGCGCAAGCGCCTAGCACTCGAATATGCCGCCGATCACGGCGACCTGCGCATCGGCCGCGTCCTCGCCATGTTCGAGCTGGGCCGGACCTGCGACGCCACGGCTCGGGAGATCATCGCCGACACTCTCGACGCCATCGAGGAGCGCCGCGATTGTTCCGACTTTGTCATGGTCCCTCTGCTCTGGGTCTACGGCGCCTATCGCGACGCCCTGCCGGATGCCGAGCGCCAACGCATCGAAACTGCGATCCTCGGCTACCGCTACTGGGTGGACGAACCGGGCAACGACGTCATGTGGTTCTGGAGCGAGAACCATGTCCTGTGCTTTCACGCGTCGCAATACCTCGCCGGCCGGCTATTCCCGCACGCCACCTTCGCCGCGTCCGCCCGGACCGGCACGCAACAGGCCGATCTGGCTGCCGAAAGGCTGGCGAAGTGGTTCGATTCCGTGGAGGCGCACGGTCTTGCGGAGTGGAATTCCGCGGCCTATTACCCAATCGACTTCATCGGGCTTCTCGCCCTCGAACATTGGGGCGAAGGCAATATCGGCGCCCGGGCTCGCCAGTTGCTCGACCGCCTCTTCACCATGATCGCACTCCACACTCTCGGTGGCGTGGCTGCGGGAACCATGGGCCGTGCCTATGATAAGGAGTTGCGGGCCGGCCCTCTCACCGAACTTGCCCCATTCGCTGCAGTGGCATTCGGCGAGGGTTGGCTCAATAACGGCGTCGCCGCACTGCCGATGTTCGCGGCCGGGAGCTATGAACCGCCCAAAGGGCTCGATGCCTATGCAAAACCGGAACCCCAAGCAGCCCTGACGGCTCACTACGTCCAGGGCGATGATGCCGCGGCGAGGCTCGCCCTGTTCAAGCAGGACGGCGTACAGCTTTCTTCCGCCGTCGACGGTCCACCCGGCCAGCAAGGGCACCAACAGCACATCGCCGACGTCAACTTCGCTGCTCACCCGTTCGCGCGCGCCTGGGTCAATCATCCGGGCGAGGACGATCCATGGGGCGAAAACCGCCCCTCCTACTGGGCCGGAAACGGGGTTATGCCGCGCGCCGGCCAGTACGGCAATGCGGCATTGCTCCTCTACGATCTCGGTGACACACCGCGGGTCGATTTTACGCACGCCTATGCACCACTCGATGCGTTCGACGAATATCGGCTGGAGGGCAATTGGCTGCTCCTGAGATCCGGCACCGGACTTGCCGCATTGGGTGCTTCCAAGCCGATGACGCCGGTGACCAGCGGGCCTGGAGCGGGGCGCGAATTTCGCGTCCATGCGAACCGGGTCGCCTGGGCCCTCATCGTTGGCACGCTGCCGCCGGGCGAGCGTGTGGCGAGGTTCACAAGCCATCTCGCGGCAACCGAGCTCGCGTTCGATCCAGCGACCATGCGGACGTCTCTCACGCAGCCGCATAGTCCCGATCTGACGCTCGACTACGCCGAAGGGCTATCCGTCGACGGATCTCCCTTTGCCTTTCCCAATCCCGATCTTGAACCGCTCGTTCGCGCTAT
>CAZNHG010000110.1:0-9784 GCA_964572555.1 uncultured Devosiaceae bacterium
AACGCCGCGGACATGGACGACGAGGACCTGATCGCCCGCGAGGACATGGTCGTTACCGTTTCCCACGCCGGCTACATCAAGCGCGTGCCGCTTTCGACGTACCGGTCGCAGCGGCGCGGCGGCAAGGGCCGCTCGGGCATGGCGACGCGCGACGAGGACTTCGTGGCGCGGCTGTTCGTGGCCAACACGCACACGCCCGTTCTGTTCTTCTCCTCGCGGGGGATCGTCTACAAGCTCAAGGTCTGGCGACTGCCACTGGCCGCGCCCCATGCCCGCGGCAAGGCGCTGATCAACATGCTGCCGCTGAGCGAGGGCGAGCACATCACCTCGATCATGCCCATGCCCGAGGATGAAGAGAGCTGGAGCGACCTCGACCTGATGTTCTCCACGACCCGCGGTACCGTAAGGCGCAATTCGCTCGGCGATTTCACCGATATCCGCGCCAACGGCAAGATCGCGATGAAGCTGGAGGACGGTGACGGGATTGTCGGCGTCGATACCTGCTCGCCCAACGACGACGTTCTGCTGACAACCGCGCAGGGACAGGCGATCCGGTTCAATGTCGGGGACGTGCGCGTGTTCGCTGGGCGTAATTCCGTCGGTGTGCGCGGCATCAACCTGGGCGAGACGGACACGGTGATCTCGATGGCGATCCTCAGGCACTTCGATGCCACGCCCGAGGAGCGTGCCGCCTATCTCAAGATGAGCCGGGCGGTGCGCGGCGAGCCGGATGACGGCAACGGCGATACCGGGAGCGAGGGTGAAGCGGGGCCGCTGCCCTCGGAGCGCTATGCCGAGATGAGCGCGTCCGAGCAATTCGTGCTCGCGATATCCGAACAGGGGTATGGCAAGCTGACCTCGAGCTTCGAGTACCGGGTGACCGGACGCGGTGGCAAGGGCATCACCGCTATGGCGATCACCAAGAAGAACGGACCCATCGTCGCTTCGTTCCCGGTGGAGAACGACGACCAGATCATGCTGGTGACGGACGGCGGCAAGCTCATTCGCGTACCGGTGAACGGCATCCGTGTGGCAGGCCGCGCCACTCAGGGGGTGATCGTTCTGCATACTGCGGCGGACGAGAAGGTCGTCTCGGTCGAGGGCATTTCCGAACCGGACGATGCGGACGAGGAAGACACTGGCGACGAAACCGCGGGCGACGAGCCGTCCGGCGGCGGCGATGCAGGCCCCGATGATGACGCCGGTGCCGGGGGCGACGAAAGCTGAGCCGGCCGGCGGGTACCTCTGACGGGTACCGCCGGCTGCTGGGGAAGCCGGCGCCGCGCCGTCTGGCGCTCGCCTGCATTCCCGCCGATCTCGCGGACTGGCTGGACTATGCGGCCATCGTCGCGCTTCTGGTGTTCGCCTGGGGCGAGGGGCCGTTCGTTCTGGCGATCTTCGCCGTGGCGCTCAGCGTGCCCTATGTCATTATCGGGCCGGTGCTGGCGGTTCTGGTGGATCGCATTCCGCTTAAACGCACACTGTTGCTGACCAATCTGGGCCGCGCTGCCGCGACGCTGGGGTTGGCGGTTGCGCCAAACACGGTGTTCGTGCTGGTTCTGGTCTTCGTGCGGGCGGCGATCGACTCCGCATTCACGCCGGCGCGGCAGGGTGCCATTCAGGCGACGACACCGCCAGAGCTGCTGGCGCGGGCCAACGGCGTGCACCACGCGATCAACCAGACCTCGAAGATCGCCGGACCCGCATTGGGCGGCCTGCTGCTCGCGGTCATGCCGGCGCAGTCGGTTTTCCTGCTGAATGCGGTACTTTCGCTGATCGCTGCTGCCCTGATTGCCAGCATTGTGCTGCCGCAGCGGGAGGTCGATCCGGGGACGCCGCCGGAACGGTTCTTCAAGGAGCTGCCAGCGGGTGTCGCGGAAATCCGGCGCAACAAACTGCTGCTGATCGCATTGGTGTTTTCCGCCGTCGCCTATTTCGCGATCTTCCTTTATGACGCGCTCATTGCCCTGCTGACCGACGAGTTCGGGTTCACCGAGACTGTCTTCGGGTTTGGCATCGCAGCATCGGGGGCCGGAGGCGTTCTCGCGGCGTTTCTTGCCGGGTATGTGCCGGTGCGGCACGCGCTGTTGTCGATGGTCGGCGCCGCGGCGTTTTCCGGGGTCGTGACGTCCGCGTTGGCCATGGCGGCGATCCTTGCCTGGCCGCTGAATGTCTGGTTGCTGTATCTCGCCCTTGGCAGCATGGGCGGTGGCGCTGCCTTCATGCTGGTGCCGTACCGTACCATCGTGCAGCGCGAGACGCCGCCGGACCGGATCGGGCGGGTTCATGCCTCGGGCGAGGCGGTGATCGTCACGGTGATGCTGTCGGCGCCCTTCATCGGCAGCGCGATTGCCGAGACGTTCGGAACGGGAACAGCGTTTCTCGGCGGCGGCCTGGTGCTGCTGGGTCTCGCCGCCGTTGCAGCGGTGCGTACGCATGGCATTCGCGCACCGGCGTCGCGCGGAGGAACACCGCCGAGTGATGAATAGGTGCAAGAAACCGGCTTGAAAACGGCGCAGTTCGCGTGATGACTGGGCGCGTTTGAGATGGAGATTTTCACCGTGTTCGATGTTTCGACACTTTTGACGTTCATCGCGGCCTGCTTCGTGCTCGCCGTCGTGCCCGGGCCGAACGTCACGGTGACCATCGGAAATGCGCTGTCGCGCGGCACTCTTGCCGGTCTTGCGGTGGTCGGCGGTACGCAGATCGGGGTGTTCGCCATGATACTGGTGGTCGCTCTGGGGCTCGAGGCCATGGTGGCCTTCATGGGCTGGGCATTCGACTGGATCAAGTTGATCGGGGCGGCCTATCTCATCTGGATGGGGTTCAACATGCTGCGCTCCACCGGAAGCCTGGGCACCTTCGAGGCGCCCGCGCCAAAGTCGAAAGGGCGATTGGCGCTCGAGGGGGCGCTGGTCCTGTGGTCGAACCCGAAGGCGCTCATCTTTTTCGGGGCGTTCATTCCGCAGTTCATCGACGTCAGCCAACCGGCGCTGCCGCAGATCCTGGTGCTCGGGGCGGTCTTCATGGCCGTCGCGACCACGACCGATGGCGTCTACGCCGTTCTTGCCGGAAGTGCCCGGCGTGTTCTGACGCAGACTCGTGTACGCCTGCTCAACCGGGTTTCGGGTGCGGTCCTGATGGCCGGCGGCGTCTGGCTGGCGTTGCAGAAGAAGGCGTAGACGGCTCCATGCTTCTCTCGGGCTCGGAACTGCTCGCCTTCGTGCTTGCCACCGTGGCCGTGATGGCGACACCGGGCGTGACCGTGTCGTCGTTGACTGGAACGGCGCTGAGCAACGGTGCGCGGGCCGGCTTCGCCATGGAGGTGGGAGCGGTGATCGCGCGCATGAGCATGATCGCGATTCTCGCGTTCGGGCTGGATGTCGTGTCGGATGTGATGGGGGTGCTGTTCGACTGGGTCAAACTCGCAGGCGCTGCCTATCTGATCTGGATCGGGATCAAGACCATCCGGCATCCACCGGGACTGACGGCGCAGGCGAATGGAACCGGGCCGGGTGCGGGTGCGCAGGTGCTGCGCGGCTTCATTGTCTTGTGGAGCAATCCCAAGGCGTTGATCTTCTTCGGCGCGTTCGTGCCGCAGTTCGTCGATCCGGCGAATGGCGTTGCGTTTCAGGTGCTGTTTCTCGGGGCTATCTGGGTGCTCACCGCGCTTGTCACGGACAGCGGCTACATCCTTCTGGCCGGCGGGGCGCGGCAGGTTTTTCGCGGCCGTTCGGCGCAGCGCCTGGGCTGGGTGTCGGGTTCGATCCTCATCGGTGCGGGCATCTGGCTTGCCTTGCAGCGAAAGGCGTGACAAAACCGCGCCATGAGCAGACTGGCGGGGTTCTACCCCGGTTCCTTCGACCCGGTGACCAACGGCCATCTCGACGTGATCGAGCGGGCGTGCGCGCTCGTGGACGTGCTGCATGTCGCCGTGGGGGTGCATCACCGCAAGGCGCCGCTCCTGTCGGACCCGGATCGCCTCGCGCTCCTTGAGAAAACCGTGGCGCCGATCGCCAGCCGCACGGGCACCGATATCCGTGTGGCCGAGTTCGAGGGGCTGATGGTCGAAGCGGCGCGGCAGGCCGGAGCCAGCCTCGTCATCCGCGGCCTGCGCGACACGACCGACTACAACTACGAAATGCAGATGGTGGGGATGAATACCCAGATGGCGCCGGATCTGCAGACCGTTTTCGTGCCCTCGAGTCCCAACGTGCGGCACATTTCGGCCACGCTCGTGCGCCAGATCGCCGAAATGGGTGGCGACATCTCCGCCTTCGTTCCCGAAATCGTTCTCAAGGCACTGGAAAAGTAAATGGCCGACCATCAACCGACTTCGCGCAACGAGACGATCGTCCGCCTGCTCTCCTATTGCATGGTGCTGCTGTTCGCCGGCCTGCTGATTTTCCGGCTGACGCCGCTCGGCGGCGACCCGGCGCAGGCGCAGTCGACCGGAACCGAGGCAGGCGAACACGACATGGTGACCATTACCATGCAGCTCGAGGGCGGGCCGGTGAAGATGGAGTTGTGGCCCGACGTGGCTCCCAACCATGTCGAGCGCATCACGACGCTGGCGGAACAGGGCTTTTACGACGGGATCGTTTTCCACCGCGTGATCGACGGGTTCATGGCGCAGACCGGCGACCCGACGGGCACGGGGCGGGGCGGGTCGGACCTGCCGGACCTCGATGCGGAGTTCAGCGAGGAGCCTTTCGAGCGCGGCACGCTGGGCATGGCGCGCTCGCAGGATCCGAATTCGGCCAACTCGCAGTTCTTCATCACCTATCAGGAGGCGCCGCACCTGGACGGGCAGTACACCGTTTTCGGCGAGGTCGTCTCGGGTATGGAGCACGTCGATGCCCTGAAGAAGGGTGACCAGGCGCAGAACGGCCTTGTCGAGAACCCCGATGCCATCGTGTCGATGAGCGTGGACAGCGAACAATAGTCGAGAAAGGATATCTCATGGCCGCGGCCAACGATCCCGAAAACACCATCCTGATGGAAACCAGCAAGGGCGACGTGACCATTCGCCTGCGGCCGGACCTGGCGCCGAACCATGTCGCGCGCATCAAGGAGCTGGCGCGCGAGGGCTTTTACGACGGGATCGTGTTCCACCGCGTCATCGACGATTTCATGGCCCAGGCAGGGTGTCCTCACGGCAAGGGAACCGGCGGTTCGGACAAACCGGACCTCAAGCAGGAGTTCAGCGAGGAAAAGCACGTGCGCGGGACCTGCTCGATGGCGCGTACGGCCGATCCGGATTCGGCGAACTCGCAGTTCTTCATCTGCTTTGGCGAAAACCCGTTCCTCAACCGCCAGTACACGGTGTGGGGCGAGGTGACCGAGGGCATGGACGCGGTCGACCAGCTCGAGCGCGGTGAACCCGTGCCGAGCCCGGACCGGATCGTTTCCATGCGCGTCGCCGCCGACGCGTAGAGCGTTTTCAGGACAAGTGGATACCACTTGTTCGGTTCGAAAACGCGACCACTCAAGCTCTAGACCACAAGGCCACAGACCAGCGCATGCGCGTCGACCAGTTCGATTTCGATCTTCCGCAAGAGCGGATCGCGCTGCACCCCATAGAGCCGCGCGATGCCGCGCGGCTTCTTGTCGTGGGGGCAGACGGCGGCCTGAAGGATCGCGTCGTGACCGATCTCGAGGAGATTCTCGGGCCCGGCGACGTGCTGGTTATCAACGATACGCGCGTGATCCCCGCCGATCTCAAGGGGGTTCGGCATCGCGGCGAATACCAGGCGTCTGTGTCGTTCAACCTGCACAAGCGGGTAGACGAGGCTTCGTGGGCCGCTTTTGCCCGTCCGGCCAAACGACTGAAAGCCGGTGATTTTATAGAGTTCGGCGAGCCGGAAGACAGGGCATGCGCCCTGCAGAAACTCAGCGCGCGCATCGAGTCCGTGGGCGAGAGCGGCGAAGTCGTTTTGAAGTTCGATCTTGCAGGGCCGTATCTCGACGAAGCGATCAAGGCGCACGGCGCCATGCCGTTGCCGCCCTATATCGGCGCGCGACGGGCCGTGGAGGCGCGGGATACGCTGGACTACCAGACGGTCTATGCCGAGCATGACGGCGCCGTGGCCGCGCCGACCGCCGGGCTGCACTTCACCGAGTCGCTGATGGGGCGGCTCGAGGACAAGGGCGTGCAGTTCGCCCATGTCACGCTGCATGTGGGGGCAGGCACCTTTCTGCCGGTCAAGGCGGACGATACCGATGAGCACTGCATGCATGCCGAGTGGGGTGAGGTGAGTGCCGAAACGGTCGCCAAGCTCGCGGCCGCCAAGGCACAGGGCGGGCGTATCGTCGCCGTGGGGACAACCAGCCTGAGATTGCTGGAATCGGCCTGCCGCGAGACGGGCACGCTACAGCCGTTCAAGGGTGATACCGACATCTTCATCACGCCGGGCTTCAGGTTCCGCGCGGTCGACGTTCTGATGACCAACTTCCACTTGCCGCGCTCGACCCTATTCATGCTGGTCAGCGCCTTTTCCGGGCTCGAGACCATGCAGCGCGCCTATCGGCATGCCATCGACAAGGAATATCGCTTCTATTCCTATGGCGACTCATCGTTGCTCTTCCGGGCGGGAGAGGGTGCATGACGCCGTTCGGTTACGAAGTCCTGCAGACCGATGGCGTGGCGCGCCACGGGGTGATCACCACCGCGCGCGGCGATATCCGCACGCCGGCCTTCATGCCGGTGGGTACGGCCGGGACGGTGAAGGCGATGTATCCCGAGCAGGTCCGGGAAACGGGCGCCGATATCGTTCTGGGGAACACCTATCACCTGATGCTGCGCCCCGGCGCGGAACGCGTTGCCAAGCTGGGCGGGCTGCATACCTTCATGGACTGGGAGCGTCCGATCCTCACCGATAGCGGCGGTTTTCAGGTGATGTCGCTGGCGCAGCTGCGCAAGCTCAACGAGCAGGGCGTGACCTTCAAGTCGCACATAGACGGCTCGATGCACGAGCTGACGCCGGAGCGTTCGGTCGAAATCCAGACGCTTCTGAACAGCGACATCATCATGCAGCTCGACGAGTGCATCCACCTGCCGGCGGATCTGGCGGAGATGGAGCGTGCCATGGAGCTGTCTCTGCGTTGGGCGGCGCGCTGCAAGGCTGCGTTCGGGAACCGGCCGGAGCGGGCGCTGTTCGGGATCGTGCAGGGCGGAGACGACGCCGGGCTGCGGGCCCGCTCGGCCGCAGGGCTCAGGCAGATCGGCTTCGACGGTTATGCCGTGGGCGGATTGGCCGTGGGCGAGCCGCAGGAGACGATGTTCCGCGTGCTCGACGAGATCGTGCCCGAGCTGCCGCACGATGTGCCGCGTTACCTGATGGGCGTGGGCAAGCCGGATGACATTCTGGGCGCGATCGAGCGCGGGATCGACATGTTCGACTGCGTGCATCCGACGCGCGCCGGCCGGCACGGGCATGCCTATACGCGATTTGGCGTGCTCAACCTCAAGAACGCCCGGCATCGCGAGGATCCGCGCCCGATCGACGAGGCATCGCCGAATCCGAACTGCCGGCGTTTTTCGCGCGCCTATCTGCATCACCTCGTGAAGACAGAGGAAATTTTGGGCGCCATGATCCTTTCGCAGATCAATCTGTCCTATTATCAAGAGCTCACTGCCGGTGCGCGCGATGCGATCGCGCGTGGCGGCCTGACCGATTTCGCCGCTGCCACGCGGGCCCGCTGGGCCGAGGGGGACCTCCCGCCTCTAGGGGCCGGACTCGATTAATTCACGCTCACGATGGAGACGCAAATGGCCAGATGGCAGGAAGAGAGCGCAGGGCGTATGTCTGATACGGTCAAGCTCTCTGACGCACCAGGTGGCCATTTGCGTCCCACCCCGGCAGGGCGCGCCGGATTTGCCCATCCGGTGCGTCAAGGCGCTTGCCCGTGTGGCGGACACGCGCGGCGCGCCTTTCCTGCCGGGCCGGCCAAATCCGGCAGCGTCGTGAGCGTGAATTAATCGAGTATGGACCCTTGCCTGACATCGCGTTCGTTTCCGCGTGGCGCGAGCTTCACTCCAGCCGAGGATAGTGACCCCATGATCAGCTACGACCCCAAAGCCAGCCTGGACGCCCTGGGTGTGCACATGCAGCGCCTGGCGGATACGCCGATGCGTCAGCAATTCGAAAGTGATCCGCAGCGTTTCCGAGCGTTTTCCGCAACTTGCGGAGATATTCTTCTGGATTACTCGAAGAACCGGATCGATGCCGAGGCCATGGAGGCGCTTCTGGACCTGGCACGTGCCGCCGGCGTCGAGGAGCGGCGCGACCGGATGTGGGCCGGCGAGCCGATCAACACCACCGAGAATCGCGCGGTCGAGCACATGGCGCTGCGCTATGGCGGCGGCGAGCCGGTGACCGTCGATGGCGCGGACGTCATGCCCAAGGTGCGCGATGTGTTGGCGCGCATGAAGGTGTTCTCGGACCAGGTGCGTGACGGCTCGATTGCCGGAAACGGGGGCGAAGCGTTCACCGATGTGGTGAATATCGGGATCGGCGGGTCCGATCTCGGCCCGGCCATGGTGACGCAGGCGCTCGAGCCCTATACGCGGGCCAATCTGCGCAGCCACTACGTCTCCAATGTCGATGGGGCCCACATCCACGACACGCTCAAGCGGCTCGATCCGCGCACGACGCTGTTCATCGTGGCGTCCAAGACCTTTACCACCGACGAGACGATGACCAACGCCCATACGGCCCGCCAGTGGGTGGCCGAGGCGCTGGGTGACGCGGCCGTTGCGGATCACTTCGCGGCCGTGTCGACCAATCTCGAGGCGTGCGATGCGTTCGGTATCCGCGAGGACCGGATTTTTGGATTCTGGGACTGGGTCGGCGGCCGTTATTCGGTGTGGTCGGCCATTGGCCTTCCCGTTGCGATTGCGGTCGGGTTCGACAATTTCGAGCTGTTCCTGCGCGGTGCCGCGACAATGGACGAGCACTTCCGCAATCAGCCGCTGGAGAGCAACCTGCCTGTCATCATGGGGCTGTTGGGCGTGTGGTACCGCAATGTCTGGGGCTTCGCCACGCACGCCGTGCTGCCCTACGACCAGCGCTTGAGCCGGTTCACCGCCTACCTGCAGCAGCAGGACATGGAATCGAACGGCAAGCAGGTGACGCTGGGCAGCGAGGCCGTGGGCTGGGAGACCGGCCCGATCGTCTGGGGCGAGCCGGGCACGAACGGCCAGCACGCCTTCTATCAGCTCATCCACCAGGGGACCTCGGTGGTTCCCTGCGACTTCCTCGTGGCCGCCGAGCCGCAGGAAGACCTGCCGCCGCACCACGCCAAGCTCGTCGCCAACTGCTTCGCGCAGTCCGAGGCGCTGATGCTCGGCAAGACCGAACATGAGGTGGTTGCCGAACTCGAGGAAGCGGGCATGAGCGAGGACGAGATACGCAAACTGGCGCCGCACAAGGCGTTTCCGGGCAATCGTCCGTCCAACACGCTGGTCTATCGCAAGCTCGATCCGGCGACGCTCGGCCAGCTCATAGCGCTTTATGAGCACAAGGTGTTCGTTCAGGGAACGATCTGGAACATCAACTCGTTCGATCAGTGGGGCGTGGAACTGGGCAAGAAGCTCGCCAAGGCGCTGCTGCCCAAGGTCGAGGGCGCGGCCAGCGGAGAAGGGCACGACAGCTCAACCCAGGGGCTGCTGGCGTATTTTCATCGTTTGCGGGGTGAGCTTATTGGGACATAGGTGACAGTTTATTCCGGGGACATGGTTTACACAATTTGCATTTTGGGAGGCTCCCGAAATGCCTTGGAG
>CAZNHG010000111.1:0-9735 GCA_964572555.1 uncultured Devosiaceae bacterium
GTGCCGGTCGAGCATGTTGACCAGCTCCATCTGCATGTCGTGCTGCTTGGCGATGACCTTGTACTGGGCGGTCCGCAGGGTCGCCGCCTTGGTCATCGCCACGATGCTGGTTGCCAAGTCCATGCGTCCGTTCTAGCGCGGAAGGCGTAAACGACTGCTTTCAGCGGCCGCCAAAAAGCGGCACGCTCCGCCGCTTCATCAGCATGGCCAGAATCACGCCCGCGCCCATTCCGCCGATATGCGCCCACCACGCCACCGGCAGGGGCGAGCCTGCGAACGCGTAGAAAAGCTGCGTGGCGATCCACACGCCCAGCATCCAGAAGGCGGGGATGGGTAGGGGGATGGGAATGACGATGGTCGCGATGACCAGCAGCCGCGCATGCGGAAACAACAGCACATAAGCCCCCATCACCCCGGCAACCGCGCCGGATGCCCCGATGAGCGGGGCGATCGAGTCCGCGTTGAACTGGCTGTGCGCCAAACCTGCCAACACCGCGCAGGCGAGATAGAAGACAAGGTATCTCCAATGCCCCAGCGCATCCTCGATATTGTCGCCGAAGATCCATAGAAACAGCATGTTGGAGAGAAGGTGCATCCAGTTGAGATGCACGAACGCGTAGGTGAGAAGCGTCGCTTCTTCCGGCAGCCAGGCGAGCTGCTGCGGAATCTGTCCGGCCAGCATCGCCGGGATCACGCCGAACCGCACGATCAGCCCGTCGAGCGCGCGATTGGGCAGCGCCATCTCCAACGCGAAGACGAGGCAGCTCAGCCCGATCAGCGTATAGTTGACATAGGCCCGCTGGATATAGCGCTTCGGGTTGCGGTCATGCAGGGGCCAGAACATGGGCACGCGGACCCGCCGGAGCCTCAGGCGCCGTCGGAGCCTTTCTCCTGTCCGGAGAACTTGCCCGGCGTCCACAGCACGTCCCCTTCGCCATTGGCGTTGGCCGCGCGTGAGAGCACGAACAGAAAGTCCGACAGCCGGTTGAGATAGCGCAGGGTCAGCGAGCTGGTGTTCGGCTCAGTGTCGCGCAATTCCGAGACCACCCGCTCGCATCGCCGCGCCACCGTGCGTGCGCTGTGAAGGTTCGCCGCAAGCGGCGTGCCGCCTGGCAGGATGAAGCTCTCCAATGGCTTGAGCGCTTCGTTGTGATGATCGATCCGCTCCTCGAGCCAGTCGACCTGCTCGGCCGTGATGCGCAGGGACGGGTATTCGGCGCCGGCATCGTCGCCGGGCGTGGCGAGGTCTGAGCCGACGTCGAACAGATCGTTCTGCACACGCTTCAGGTCGGCATCGATCTCCGGCGTCTCGGCCGAGAAGGTGCGCGCCACCCCGATCAGCGCATTGGCTTCCTCGACCGTGCCGTAGGCCTCGATGCGCAGATCGTGCTTTTTCCGGCGTGGGCCCCGCACCAGCCCGGTCGAGCCGTCGTCTCCGGTGCGCGTGTAGATCTTGTTGAGTTTGACCATGGTCTCAGCCTTTCGGCGCGAACAGGAAAAGGGCGAGCATCAACAGCACGATGGCGACGAACTGCGCAATGATGCGGGCGCGCATCAGCTTCTGGCTGAGATTGCCCGAGCCGCCACGGAACATGTTGAACAGTCCCGCCCCGAGGATCAGGACGACCGCCGCCAGCGCGCCGATGATGAGAATGGTGAGGACGATTTCCATGATGAACTTTCTGGATTTGGAGGACGCGCGGGTGTCCTGTCAGAAACGCAGCGTCTCCGGAATTGGTTTTCTTGCCGCATCGGCGGGGAGCTACCGCGGTGCGGAGCCGGCATAGTACGCCGTCAGCAGTTCGGCCAACCGGTCATAGATGACACGAATCCGCCGGCTGGTGAACAGCTCGCGATGTGTGGTCAGCCATACCTCGAGCGGGGGAATGCGCAGATCGGAAAGCAGCGGCACCATGCCGGGCGCCGAATCCACCAGGACCCTCTGGGCGAATCCGATTCCCAGCCCCGCCTTGAGCAGTTCCCACCAGGCCGTCTGGCTATCCGTGCGTACGCTGAAGTCGGACCGGTTCAATTCGAACCCCAGGTCCCGCGCTGCGCGGATGAGCAGGTCCGACCTGTCCAGCCCGACCAGATCATGATCCCTGAGCTCCTCGATCGTCTCCGGTGTCCCGCGCCTTACCAGATACTTCTCGTGCGCGACACAGGTAATGGCGCTCTCGGCGATCTTGCGGGTGATCAGTTCCATCTGGGCGGGCCGGAACATGCGGACCGCGATGTCGGATTCGCGGATCAGCAGGTTCTCCGGCGAGTCCGTGGGCACCAGGTCGATGGCGATAGCGGGAAACTCACTGCGCAACTGCGCCAGCAGCGGGGGCAGGGTATAGTGCGCCGTCACCGTGCTCGCGGTGAGGCGTACCGTTCCCTCCAGGGCCGCGCTCGTCCCTTCGGCCATCATCGCCGCTTCCGACAGCGCCCGCCGCGCCACGCTCACCTGCTCGTGCAGCCGCAAGGCGGTCTCTCCCGGCTTGAGGCCCTGCAGCGTGCGCTCGAACAGCGTCGTGCCCAGCCCGTGCTCCAGCGCCTCGATATGCCGTCCCACCGTGGGTTGCGACAGGCCGAGTTTGCGCGCTGCCGCCGACAGCGAACCTTCCTCCACCACGGCCGCGAAGCTGCGCCACAGCGCCCAGTCCGGTTCCTGCATGCTCATGCGCGCCTCTACATTGGTGAATGGCTATCCTGCAACTTTAGCGAATTCCAAACCTGAAATGAATGGCGCATCGTTTGTTCATCGCAAACGAAAGGAACCCGCCATGACCACCCCAACGGACAGAACCGTCACCATCCTGGGCGTTAACGGCCGCATCGGCCAGTATGCCGCCCGCGCTTTCGCCGCCGCCGGCTGGCGCGTCATAGGCTTTGGCCGCGAGGACCGCGTAAAGATCCCCGGCACCGAGTTCATCGCCGGCGACGCCAACACCGCCGCCGACATCAGGCGCGCCTGCGAGGACGCCGAAGTCATCGTCAACGCCCTCAACCTGCCTTACGACAAATGGCACGGCGGCCGCTACGAAGCGCAGATGCAGGCGGTTCTCGATGGGCTCAAGGGCTCGGGCAAGACGATGATCTATGCCGGCAATATCTACAACTACGCCGCGAATGCCCACCTCATCACCCCCGACACCCCGCAGCATCCGGAGAAGGACAAGGGCGAAATCCGCGTGCGCCTCGAACGGATGCTCGCGGACGCCAGCCTCGCCGGCGACCTGCAGGTCCTCATTGTCCGCGCGCCGGATTTCTATGGCCCCGCCATCACCGGGTCCGCCTTCGACCTCGTCATGATGCGCAGCATTGCCAGGGGCAAACTCATCTATCCAGGCGACCCGGTCCTGAAACACAGCTGGGCCTATCTGCCCGATCTCGGCAGTGCCTACGAAAAGGTGGCGAGCGCCCGCCACACCCTGCCGCGCTTCGAGAGCCTGCTGTTCCGCGGCCATGTCGTTACGGGCCACGAGATGATCGCCGCCATCCGCAAGGCCGTGTCCGGCAAACTCAGGGTCTCACGCCTGAGCTGGACCTTCATGGCCGCGCTCGGCCTGTTCGTCCCCGTCGTGCGCGAGGTGGTCAAGATGAGCTATCTCTGGCGTCACCCCCACGAGATGCGCGACGAAAAGCTCGATACCATCCTCGGCCCCGGCTTCGGCACGCCCTTCGAGGTGGCAGTGGAGCAAACGACCCGCTCTTTCCTGCCCGCGAATATGGGTACCGGGTCTGCCGGCGCGGTCACCGCGTAGCCGAAACGGCGGGGTGGATGCCCTCATATCCGTCCCGCCTGCACGGTGTTGCCCGCCCTGCCACAAAATTGCCCGATCACATGAGCGGGAACTGGCACAAAACTTGTATGCCGTGTGAAAATCGTGCATGGTCGCAAACCGACATGGAAAATCTTCCGCAATTCTTGCCGTGTGACTGGGGGTGCAAAGCATGGCATTGACGCCGCGGCTCGAGGTCAAACCGGCACAAAGCCTTACGCTGACGCCGCAGTTGATGCAGTCCATTCGCCTGCTGCAGCTCAGCCATCTCGAGCTCAACGCCTTCGTTGAATCCGAGCTGGAATCCAATCCCTTGCTCGAGCGCGACGAAAGCGCCGACACCGATCCCTTCGAAACCCCGGAATCGGGGGCCGAGGACAGCTACAGCGACGACACCGTCAGGCACGGCAACGCCATCGGCAGCGCCGATACCATCGCCGCGCAGTATGACACCGAGGTCGCCAATGTCTTCCCCGAGCAGGTGGGCCAGGATTCAGTCAATCAGGCCACACACGCCCAGCGCGGCGGTCAGAGCATGGTCTCGCCCGGCGAATCCCCCGATTTTGACAGCTTCATCGCCTCCGATGCCAGCCTGGGCGACCATCTGCGCGAGCAGATGAGCTTCCTGTTGAAGGAACCTGCGGACCGGCTCATCGCCCAGCATCTCATCGACAATCTCGACGAGTCCGGATACCTGGCCGCCGATGTCGCCGGCATCGCCGAACAGCTCGGTGCCGATGCCGCGCACGTCGAGACGGTCCTTGAAAGCGTACAGGGGTGCGACCCCGTCGGCGTCTTCGCCCGCGACCTCAAGGAGTGCCTCGCCATCCAGCTACGCGAGAAGGACCGGCTGGACCCCTATATGCAGGCGCTCATCGACAATCTCGATCTCGTCGCCGGTCACAACCGCACCGCACTCGCCCAGGCCGTGGGCGCCGATGCCGAGGATCTGGCCGACATGCTCGCCGAACTGCGCGCCCTCGATCCCAAGCCCGGCCGCGCCTTCGACGGCACGCCCGTGCAGGCCGTGGTCCCCGATGTTTTCGTGCGTCAGGACAATGACGGCGGCTGGCAGGTCGAGCTGAACACCGACATCCTGCCGCGTGTCCTGGTCAACCGCACCTATTACGCCAGCATCACCGGAAAGACGCGCGACGCGCGCGAAAAATCCTTCCTCACCGACTGCCTGCAAACCGCCAACTGGCTGACCAAGAGCCTCGACCAGCGCGCCCAGACCATCCTCAAGGTCGCCACCGAGATCGTGCGCCAGCAGGATGCCTTCCTTGCTCACGGCATCGCCCATCTCAGGCCGATGACGCTGAAAACGGTCGCCGAGGCGATCGAGATGCACGAATCGACCGTCAGCCGCGTCACTGCCAACAAGTACCTAGCGACCCCGCGCGGCCTGTTCGAGATGAAGTACTTCTTCACCACGGCTCTGGGCTCGACCACCGGCGGCGCCGACCACTCAGCCGAGGCGGTGCGTCACCGCATCAGGCAGCTCATCGACGCCGAGCCGGCCACCGACATCCTGTCGGACGACACCATCGCCGCGGTTCTCAAGAAAGAGCAGGGGATCGACGTCGCCCGCCGGACCGTCGCCAAGTACCGCGAGAGCATGCACATTCCCTCCTCGGTCGTGCGCCGGCGCCAGAAGAAGGCGATGGCCCAGGCGAGCTGACGGTATCCTGATACCAAGAAGACATTTGTGTGCATTTACCGCACGGACGGAAATGCGCTTGTCAACGCCTATGGCGCCCTGGCGCGCGGCTTTCGACATTGCGTTTCGCCCGCGGGCGGAGATAGTCTTGGCAAGTGGGCGTTCCGGAGAATGGCCCCCGGGGCGGCCCGCGCTTTGCAACAAGTCGAGGGCTAGCCATGAATTTGCGTGTCTCAGGAAAGAATATGGATGTCGGTGACGCCCTGCGCGAGAAGGCGCAGGATCACCTGTCGAATGCCTTGTCGAAGTATTTCGACGGCGGATATGACGGGCATCTGACCGTGGAGCACGAAGGATCGGGGTATCGCGCGGACTGCGTGGTGCATCTCGATACCGGCGTGGTCTTGCGCGCGACAGCCACCTCCGGCGACGCCGTTTCCGCCTTCGAGACCTCGGCTGGCCACCTGGAAAAACGCCTGCGCCGCTACAAGCGCAAGCTCAAGTCCCACCGCCGCAAACCCGTGAACGGGGAGGCATCGGCCCAGTCCTATATCCTTGCCTCACCCGAGGGCGAGGACGAGCTGGACGAGGACTTCAGCCCGCCGATCATCGCGGAAAGCACGTCCAATCTGCGCACGATGAGCATCGGCGAGGCCGTGATGGAACTGGACCTTTCACAATCCGACGTGGTCGTGTTCAGACACGCTGGACATGGCGGCATGAATGTGGTTTATCGCCGGGCCGACGGCAATATCGGCTGGATAGACCCGGCCAACTCTCAAGATCAGAGTTTGAACGCCACCTCCTGACCACGCTATATAGAAGGTTCTTTAATGGAACTCGCCGACATCCTCGATAAGGGGTCTGTCATTGCTTGTGCGAAAGTCGCAAGCAAGCGCCAACTGTTGCAGAAGCTAGCGGACAAGGCGGCTTTGACAGTGGGCGTCGATTCCCATGAGATCTTCGAAACGCTGGTTGCGCGCGAGAAGCTGGGCTCCACCGGTCTTGGCAACGGCATCGCGATTCCGCACGGCAAGCTCGAGGGCATTTCCGGCGTCACCGCCGTTTTTGCCCGTCTGGACCAGCCCGTCGAATTCGAGTCCGTCGACGATCAGCCCGTGGACCTGGTGGTCATGCTGCTGGCCCCGGCCGGCTCGGGCGCCGACCACCTCAAGGCCCTGGCGCGCGTCGCCCGCCTGATGCGCACCGAGCAGGTCGTCGAACAGCTCCGCAGCACGCGCGACGCCAACAAGCTCTACGAAGTCCTCACCACCCCTCTAGAGGCAACCCACGCGGCCTGACCCGCGCGGGGCCACCACGAGGCAAGAGGACTTTCCCAAATTCAGCGCCCCGGCCACCGTCCGGGGCGTTCGCCTGTGCATGCCCCGAGGCGGCGATGCCGAGATCTCCTCGTCTTCCATACGCCCAAGGGCGATGATGAATCCCGCCATGCGGGATGCGAGCATGGTCGGCCCACTTTCCTCCCATCACTCCTGCTCGCCCCACCCCGAAACAAAAGCGGGGCGCTTACCGCACCCCGCTTCCAAATCTCCAACCGAACAACCTTTAGTGCCGATGAACTAGCGTGATATCCCGTTCGTCTAGCCAGTCGTCGATGGCTGCGTCGCTGTCGGTGACGAGGATCGGTGATCCATCCGCCGACATCAGCATCTGGAACACCTGGTCGTCGGGCGCCGTTCCCGCCTGCGGAATGAACTCCGTCAGCTCTGCGCCGGTCATCGAGCGCACGAACACCAGGTCGTCGGTGCCCAATGCTGCGAATTCCTCCTCGCTGAGCGACTTGAGCGACTGCGAGACAATCGGGAACGGGAAGTATTCAGGCTTGATATTGCTTTGATCGTGCATTTTTTCGGCCTCCTTACCCGTTGGCCTCGATTTCGATACGCTTTGCCATCTTCTCCAGTTTGGGACGCGTGGCCGTGATCATCAACAGGCCGTCGCGCAGAACCGCGCCTTCGATATGCATGCCGTCGGCAAGCAGGAAGGTGCGCTGGAACTGGCGCGTCGCAATCCCGCGATGCAGGAATTCACGCCCGGAATCCTCGTTCTGGCGCCCGCGGACGCTGAGCTGGTTGTCTTCATGATAGATTTCCAGATCGTCCCGAGCAAATCCGGCCACCGCGATCGATATCTGAAAGTGCTCCGAGCCGTCCTCTTTGACTTCCCGTTCGATGTTGTAGGGCGGGTAGCCGTCTGACGCCTTGGACAGGCGGTCGATCCGCTCCTCGAAGGCTTCGAAGCCGAGCAGAAAAGGGGCGGAAAAAAGCGATACGCGCGACATGAGTGTTCGTCCCTGGATCAAGCAACGTGCCCGCCGGCCCAGCATTAGGCACCGGCGCGCAATGCTGATATGGGATGATTTCTGTCATGCTTCAAGTGAGGGCACGAAACACAAGGTGACCGGCATGCGCGAGGCTGTTTCCATCGTCACACCGGCCTACAGGGCCGCCGATACCATTGTCCGCGCCGCGCAGAGCGTCATCGCCCAGGGCCACGGCGCCTGGGAATGGCTGATTGTGGCCGACGACGAAGACGACTATGAGGCGATCCTCGGCCGCGCCGGAATCGCGGACCCGCGCATCCGGTTCCTGTCGACCGGCGCGACCGGCTCCGGCTCCCCGCCCGCCCGCAATATCGGGCTCGACGCCGCGCAGCATCGCTACGCCGCCATCCTTGACGCAGACGACATGCTCCTCCCGCAAAAGCTCGAGGCGGTGCTCCCGCATCTTGCCGGATACGGCATGGTCTCCTGCGCACTCGAGGTCGTCTCCGGCCACCTCGACCCCCTGCGCCGCGTCGCGGCGGGGGACGATCGCGTGCTTGACCCCGGCACCTACAAGTTCGTCAACATCTCCATGGATTCCATGCTCGTGCACGACCGGAACCGCGCCGATCCGCGCTTCAACCCGGCCTTTCCGTGCCTGACGGACATCGAGTTCGCCCTGCGCCTGTTCGCGCATATCCCCGCATGCTTTCACCTCGGCACGCCCCTGCATACCTACGTGAAGCAGCCGCAGTCGGTCTCCAACAAGCCCGGCGCCAGCGCCCGGATCGTCGAGACGAAGAAACATCTCCTCTCCCTGCTGCATGCCGGCGCCTACCCGCTGGCCGACCCCCGCGCGTTGGAAGGCCTCATCGCCTTTTACGAACGCTCCCTCGCCGCCGAACAGAGCTACGGCCCGCTATTGGAGCGGAACCCCGGCCTGCTGTTTGAGGATCACCTCGAACCCTATCTGAGCGCGGCGTCCACTTCGGTCCTGTAGGGAATGGCAGGCTGCGCCCCCGGCTTGAGGCAGGCAAGGCTTCCCCCCGTCGCGGCACGGGTGAGCGCGGTTTCGAGGTCGTGCCCGGCATCGAGCGCCGCCGCCAGGTAGCCACAGAACGTGTCGCCGGCCCCCACCGTGTCGACCGGCGTGATCTTCGGCGCCGCTACCCACAACGTTTGCCCCTCGGGTGTCGCGGCAACGACACCCGCCCCGCCGAGCGTGACGACTACCGTCTGCTTCCCCGCCCGCGCCCGCTCCGCAGCCGCCGCGATCAGGGCATCACCTGCTACATCACGTCCGGTCACCAGCGCGAATTCCGTCTCGTTCGCCACGAGAACATCCGCCCGCGCGGCAAGCTCCGCCGTCCCCTCGATGATGGGCGCGGTGTTGAACACGGTCCGTACCCCCTTCGCCGCGGCCGCATCGAACGCTGCGGCAATGCTCTCGGGCGGGATTTCCTGCTGCATGACGAGAATGTCGCTTTCCGCCATCGCCCCGACGGCCTGCTGCGCCATCGTCGCATCGACGCGCCCGTTCGCCCCCGGAACCACCACGATGACGTTCTCTCCCGCCGGATCGACAAGGATCATGGCGATCCCCGTTGCCCCGTCGAGCCGCGCCACGCCGGACAAGTCGGCCCCGTCCTTCTCGAGTTCGGCCAGCGCCTGCGGTGCGAAAGCGTCATCACCCACCGCCCCCGCGAGGCGAAGCGGTGCACCCGCCCGCAACACCGCGACGGCCTGATTGGCGCCCTTGCCGCCGGCGGCGGTCGAGAAACCGCTGCCCGAAACCGTCTCCCCCGGATGGGGAAGGCGGCTGGCGGTGGCGACGAGGTCGAGATTGATCGAGCCGAGAACTGTAATCATGTGGCGGGGTTATCCATGTCGATGAGGCGCAGGACGGTGTTCCAGTTGCGGTTGGTGATGTAGCGGCCGAACGGCTTGCCGACGGTATCGAGCCCGGCCCCGAACCGCCCGGTCGGCTGGCGCCAGGCCACCGCGAAAATCTCCGACGGCGT
>CAZNHG010000112.1:0-3578 GCA_964572555.1 uncultured Devosiaceae bacterium
TGCCAGGGCGACGGCATGCTCAAGATCGAGATGCATTTCCTCCCGGACGTCTACGTCACGTGCGATGTGTGCGACGGGCACCGCTACAACCGCGAAACGCTCGAGGTCCAGTTCAAGGGCAAGTCGATCTCCGACGTTCTCGAAATGACCGTTGACGAGGGTGTGGAGTTCTTCTCGGCCGTGCCCGCTATCCGCGACAAGCTGGTAACCCTTCAGCGCGTGGGCCTTGGCTATGTCAAGATCGGCCAGCCGGCGACCACCCTTTCGGGCGGAGAGGCGCAGCGCGTCAAGCTCAGCCGCGAATTGTCCAAACGGGCGACCGGCCGTACGCTTTACATGCTGGACGAGCCGACAACGGGCCTGCACTTCCACGACGTTGCCAAGCTGCTCGAAGTGCTGCACGAGCTTGTCGAGACCGGCAACACGGTGATCGTGATCGAGCACAATCTCGAGGTCATCAAGACCGCGGACTGGATCGTCGATCTCGGCCCCGAGGGCGGCGACGGCGGCGGCGAGATTGTCGCGACGGGCACACCCGAGGACGTCGCCGACGTCGAAGCGTCGCATACCGGGCGATTCCTCAAGGAGATCATGGCCCGCCGGCCCGCACGCATGGGCACCGCAGCCGAATAAGACATCCTCGTGAGAGTTCCGTGACGGCGGCGTGAATTTGCCGTGCACTGGGTGCATGGCGGCAATGCCGTTTTGCAGCTACCGCGTGGACGCGATTCATCCCATCTTGTGATCGTCGCAAACCATCAAGGAAGACACCCATGTTTGTGCGGGCCGTATGGCGAAATGAGCGCCCCGTCGAAATCAAGCAGACATTGCGGGCACTCCAGGCACCTTCCAGCCGGGATACCGATTCCCTCGGGCTTTGCGGACCGGAATTCTCGAAAATGACCCGCGGGCTGTTTGATCGCTGACAGATTACGCGGGCAGGCATCACGGACGGCCGTCTCTCGACAGGAGAGGCGGCCGTTTTCGTTTTCCGAGGTACGTCCATTTCCGGAGCGCGGTCCCGCTCCCCGCCCGTCGCTGCCACCCCTTGCGGGCGGCGCGTCGTACGCGGGGCTATGCGCTTCAAGGCCGAAATTAATGAAGGATTACGGCAAGCCATGCATCCGGTGCATGGCCGTTTTGACCAAAGACCGGGTACTCAAATCGGCACGTCAGACATAAATACCGGGTGTCAGACGAAAGGAGACACGAAATGAACATCCGCAAGAGCTTCCAGAAGTGGTCCGCCTATCAGCAGACCGTTCGCGAGCTGAACGCCCTCGACAACCGTTCGCTCAATGATCTCGGCATCGCCCGCAGCGACATCAATCGCATCGCCCGCGATCATGCCGACACCGTCTAAGTCCGGCGCCGCCGGCAACACTGCTGAGGCCTGGAACCGAATGCCCGCGCTCTAGAAAAGCGCGGGCATTTTCTTTGTGCGCACGGCCATGCGCACACGACCGCCATCTCCGCAAACGCTTTCCCGAGCCTTGCACCCAGTGCAACCCCGTTTTGACCAATCACCCGGTACTCATCCCCGGCCCGTCGACTTATCTTCAGGACAGTCAAGACGAAGAGACAGTCAAACTCGAGGAGATGGACAAATGAACATTCGCAAGAGCTTCCAGAAGTGGGCCGCCTACCAGCAGACCGTACGTGAGCTGAACGCCCTCGACAGCCGTTCGCTCGACGATCTCGGCATTGCCCGCGACGACATTCAGCGCGTTGCCCGCGATCATGCCAGCGTCCTGTAAACCGGCGCTCCCAAACACTTCCTCCCTTTGCATGAACTGAACACCCGCGTCCCTCCGGCGCGGGTGTTCCGCTTTTCAGGCCCTGCTATGTTTCCCGGGCAAACAGCTCGTCATAGGAAACGCAGACTCCCTTCACATAGGCATCCCGGTTCCGAAGGCGCTCGTACCAGGCGGCCACGTTCGGCAGTTCCGGCCTGTCGATCTCCATGGTGAACCAGCGATAGAGCGCCGTTCCCGCCACAATGTCGGCATAGGTGAGTACGCTCCCGGCGAGAAACGGTTTGTCGGAGAGTGTCGCCTCGATCATGCGCAACGCGCCAACGGTTCGACCGACCGCCTCCGCAATGGCTTCATGATCCCGCTGGCTCGGTGGCGTGCGCACCAGCCGCCAGAACACATCGATCCAGGCCGGCTGGAACGTCGTGGCTGTCCAGTCCGTCCATTGGTCGACGATGGCGCGCTCTTTTGCGTCCTCGGGCCAGAGGCCTCCCGATCCATAAGTAGCGGCAAGGTAGCGCACAACGGCATGGCTCTCCCAAAGCACCAGATCTTCGTCGCGGATCACGGGAATGAGCTGGTTGGGATTCATCGCAATGAAATCCGGCGTGTTGAGCCCGCCATACTTGCCGCCGACATCGATCCGCTCGTACGAAACGCCCAGTTCCTCGAGCGCCCAGACGGCCTTTTGCACATTGGCCGAAGTCGCCCGGCCCCACAGCGTGATGGTTTCACTCATTGTGTCCTCTTGTTCCCGATTGGCGCGACTCATTTGTGCGTTGCGCACATGACGGGCGCTTGATATCAGCCAGCCATGTCCAACGCATCGCCTTCTCCCATCCACGTCATCGGCGGCGGCCTCGCCGGCTGCGAAGCCGCCTGGCAGGCTGCCAGAATGGGGGCGCAGGTCATCGTGCACGAAATGCGCCCGCACAGAAAGAGCGAGGCGCACCTCACCGAGGGTCTGGCCGAACTCGTGTGCTCGAACAGCTTCCGCTCGGACGATGCCGAACACAACGCCGTCGGTTTGCTGCACGAGGAGCTGCGCCGCTGCGACTCGCTCATCATGCATGCCGCCGACGCGCACGCACTGCCTGCCGGCGGCGCGCTGGCGGTCGATCGCGACGGGTTCTCGGCCGCGATCACCGAGGCGATCGAGTCCCATCCCGACATCACGCTTGTGCGCGAGGAAGTTGCCGGCCTGCCACCCGCGGACTGGAACAACGTCATCGTCGCTACCGGCCCGCTTACCGCCGAGCCGCTCGCCAGGGCCATCCAGGAGTTGACCGGCGAGGAGGAGTTGGCCTTTTTCGACGCCATCGCCCCGATCGTGCACGAGGACAGCATCGACCGATCCATCGTCTGGGCGCAGTCGCGCTACGACAAGCCCGGCCCCTCGGGCACCGGCGCGGATTATCTCAACTGCCCGATGGACCGCGATACCTACGAAGCCTTCATCGACACCCTGCTCGCGTCGGAAAAGCACGTCTTCCACGAATGGGAGAACGTGCCCTATTTCGACGGGTGCCTGCCCATCGAGGAAATGGCCGAGCGGGGCCGCGAAACCCTGCGCTACGGCCCGATGAAGCCCGTTGGCCTCA
This sequence comes from uncultured Devosiaceae bacterium, assembly GCA_964572555.1. Taxonomy (GTDB): domain Bacteria; phylum Pseudomonadota; class Alphaproteobacteria; order Rhizobiales; family Devosiaceae; genus CAZNHG01. The sequence continues at coordinate 3,356 of CAZNHG010000112.1, forward strand.
CCAACCCCAACGACCCGGACACGCCGCCCTATGCCGTCGTCCAGCTTCGTCAGGACAATGCGCTGGGCACGCTGTGGAACATGGTCGGCTTCCAGACCAAGCTGAAATACCGCAAGCAGGCCGAGATCTTCCGCATGATCCCAGGGCTGCAGAACGCCCGCTTCGCCCGCCTCGGCGGCCTGCACCACAACACCTTTCTCAACGCTCCGAAGGTGCTCACCAA
>CAZNHG010000112.1:3588-9652 GCA_964572555.1 uncultured Devosiaceae bacterium
CCTCAAGGCCGACCCGCGCCTGCGCTTCGCCGGCCAGATGACAGGCGTCGAAGGGTATGTCGAAAGCACCGGGATCGGGCTGATCGCGGGCCGCCTCGCCGCCGCCGACGCCCTCGCACGCACGCAGTGCCCGCCCCCGGCAACGACGGCGCTCGGCGCCCTGCTTCTGCACATCACGGGGGGGCACCTGGAGGACACGGGCTCCAAGCTGCGCAGCTTCCAGCCCATGAACGTGAATTTCGGCCTGTTTCCGGCCGTCGAGGTCAAGAAGCCCGAGGGCGTCAAGCGTTGGAAGGGTCCGGACAAGGCCAGGGCGAAGAAGCGCGCCATCACCAGCCGCGCCCTCGAGGATCTCGCCGGCTGGGCGTGAAGCACCCCCTCACGAGTTCCGCATAGCCCAGAGCGTGACGCGCAGGATGTCCTGCCAGTCCGCAGCATTGCGCGGCGTGTCTAGGCTGTTCTCCCGCTTCTTCAGCGCCTTCAATTGGGCCTGAAGCACCGGCAGGATCGCGAAGGCGGGGCGAATGTGCTTGGGCTGAGCGCCGATAGCCTCCCGCGCCGTGTCGAGATGGGTCGCCGCGGTCTCGGTGAGCTGCGAAACAGCCCGTTTCACGCCCTCTGTATCGCGCCCGGCGAACAGCTCCTGCTCACCGACGCCATGCGCTGCGAAACGCGACCACGGCAGAAAAATCCGCCCGTGCGCCGCGTTGTGCCCGAGCGCCCGCAGGTGCCCGATCAGTGCATGCGCCACACCCAGGTGGCCCGACGCGTCGCTCGTCTCCGCAGCCTCCCCGCCGCTCAGGACCATCGCGGCATACTGGTAGAGCACCGAATTGGTCTCTCCGGCATACCCCTCGAAGGTCTCCATATCCGGCATGGGATCCTGATAGAGATCGAACCGCCGTGCCGCGATCAGCCGCACCAGCGGTCCACGCGACAGGTCATAGTCGGCGAGAGTCTTGAACAACGCCGCGGCCACGGGGTTGCCGCTGACATTGCCATGCCCCTCCCCTTCGAGGGCGTCACGCCACCATTGCAGCCGGATTTCCCCCGGCCCCGGTTCCGACACCCGCGAAGGTACCGCCGCCACCTCTGCACCGAACGCAAACAGCGCCTGCACCGCGTCACGCGTCGCGCCGCTGAGCACGAGCGTCGCGAGATAGCGGTCGCGGTCGTGCTCTTTCAGGAAGTCGCCGACATGCGTGGCATCCGCGCTCATCGCCGCACGCGGCTCGGCCGTTCCACGGCGATCAGCGCTGCGGCGACGGCCCGGTTCTCGCTCAGCATGATGTTGTAGGTGCTGATCGCCCCGCCCGTACCGACCGCCTCGACGATCACGCTGCGCGCGCGGAACGCCTCGCGGAGGTCTGCGGGAAACGGCCGGATATCGGAGCCCAGCCCGACGAACAGCACCTCGATCTGATCGGCGACCTGAAACACCGGATCGAGCGTTTCCATGCTGATCTCGTCGGGCGAGGTCACATCCCAGGCGTGCATACCGGTCGGCAGGCACAATAACGAGCCGCGATGCGACATCTCCGCGAAGCGGAACCCGCCGTCCCCGTAGGCGTCGATCGGCGCCTGGTACGGATAATGTCCTTGCTCGCCGTCCGGCATGGGATCACACGACAGCGCCGTCGGTGCGCTTTTCCTTGTCCTTCTTCTCCGCCTCCGCGGCGTCCGTGCGGGTCTTCAGGCCGAAGAACAGCAGGATCGGCGCCGCGATGAACACGGAGGAGTAGGTGCCCACGATCACGCCCCAGGTCATCGAAATGGTGAACCCTCGGATCACCTCGCCGCCGAAGAAGACAAGCGAGAGCAACGCGAGAAGCGTGGTGATCGAGGTCAGCACCGTGCGGGACAACGTGGCGTTGATCGACAGGTTCAACAGCTCCGGAATCGACATCTTGCGGTACTTGCGCAACGACTCGCGCACGCGGTCATACACGACCACCGTATCGTTGAGCGAGTAACCGACGATCGTCAGGATCGCCGCGATCGAAGACAGGTTGAACTCCAGCCCCACCAGCGAGTAGAGGCCGATCGTCAACAGCACGTCGTGGAAGGTCGCCACGATCGCTCCGATCGCGAACTGCCACTCGAACCGGAGCCAGATATAGACCAGAACCGCCGCAAGCGCAGTCAATACCGCTATGGTGCCCGCGGTCGCCAACTCGCCGGAAACGGTCGGTCCCACGCTCTCCGTGCGCCGGATCGTGTAGCCGGTATCCTCGAGGGCGCCGGTAACCTTGTCGAGGGCCTCCTGCTGCACCGTGTCGCCGCCCGGCTGCGTCTCGATGCGGATCAGGACGTCCTCCGGCGTGCCGAAGCCCTGCACCTGCACGTCGCCGAGCCCCAGGCCACTCAGCTCGCCCCGGATATCGGCGATATTGGCAGGCCCTTCCTGCGACTGCACCTCGATCGACGAGCCGCCCTTGAAGTCGATGCCGAGGTTGAGGCCGTCGACGGCAAACAGCCCGATCGAGCCCAGTCCCGCCACGACCGAGAAAATGACTGCGGCCTTGCGCCAGTTCAGGAACGGGATATCGACGTTGTCCGGCACCAGCTTGAGTAGCTTGAGCTTGAGCGTCTTCGGCCGCCGCCACGCGTACCACCGGCCGACAATGAACCGCGTCACCAGGTAGGCGGTGAACATGGTACTGGCGATACCGAGCGCCAGCGTTACCGCAAAGCCCTGGATGGGCCCGGAGCCGAGGAAGAACAGGATCACGGCCGCGATCAGGGTGGTCACGTTGGCGTCGACGATCGTGCCCATGGCGCGCTGGAAGCCCGCCTCGATCGATTGATGCACACTTCGCCCGCCGGTCATTTCCTCGCGTATGCGCTCGTAGATCAGCACGTTCGAGTCCACGGCCATGCCGATTGTCAGAACGATACCGGCAATACCGGGTAGCGTCAGTGTCGCGCCCAGCATGGACAGCGCACCGAGGATCAACACGATGTTGAGCACCAGCGAGATATTGGCGAACAGCCCGAACTTTCCGTAGGCCACGAGCATGAAAGCCAGCACAGCCAGTGCACCCACGACGCCGGCCGTGATGCCCGCCCGCACACTGTCCGCGCCGAGGCTGGGTCCTACCGAGCGCTCTTCGACGATATTCAGCGTCGCCGGCAATGCGCCCGCGCGCAGCAGGACGGCAAGGTCGTTGGCGCTTTCGGAGGTGAAATTCCCCTGAATCTGCCCCGAACCGCCGGTAATGGCGGACTGGATCACCGGCGCGGTAATCACTTCCCCATCGAGTACGATGGCAAAGCGCTGGCCGACATTCTCCGAGGTGATCTCGCCGAAGGTGATGCTGCCTTGGGTATCGAACCGGAAGGTCACGATGGGCTGGCCGGTCCGCTGGTCGTAGCCGGGCTGCGCATCGACGAGCGACTCGCCGCCAAGTGCGACATCTTCGTAAAGGAGCTCCTGCCCGCCATCACGCGAGGGCACGATCATGGTGCCTTCGGGCTGCCCTTGTGCCTCTGCCTGCGATGCCGACATGTTCGGATAGACCATGTGGAAGGTGAGCCGCGCAGTCTGGGAAATGATGTCCTTGAGCCGCTGCGAGTCGGCAAACCCCGGCACCTGCACCAGCACGCGGTCTTCGCCCTGGCGCTGGATGTTCGGTTCGGTTGTGCCCAGTTCGTCGATACGCCGCCGGATGACCTCGATAGACTGGGAAACCAGCGAGGACATGCGTTCCTCGATGCCAGCCTCGGTCAGGCTCACCGTAAGGTCGCCGTCCGCGGCCTCGCCGAAGGAAAGCTCCTGCACCCCGCTCCCGCCGCCGAACACGGAATCCGAAACCCTGCTCTGCAAGGTTTCAAGCGCATCCCGCGCCTCCGCCTTCTGCGAGGGATCGGTCAACTCGACATTGAGCGTGGTGCCGTCCGTCGTGATGATATTGCCGATGCCGTGCTCGTTCGCCAACAGTGAACGCGCGCTGCGCCGCAATTCGTTGACACGTTCGGTGACGATATCCTCGCGATCCACCTGCATGAGCAGATGGGACCCACCCTGAAGATCGAGGCCCAGCACGATCGTTTCACTGGGGAGCCAATCCGGCCAGTTCTCCCGCACGTCCTGTGGCAACAGGTTCGGCAGGGTGAACAGGATGCCCAGCACCGCGACGATGGCGATGACCGCGGTGCGAAGGGGCGAGAAGTTTAGCATTTTCGGGTCCTGGGCCTATGTGGCGCGTTTGTTCGGCGCTTTACTTGTTGTCGTTGACCGGTTCCGACTTGGAGCGGACGTCGGAGACCATGGAACGCACGACCTTCACCTTGACCCCCTGGGAAATCTCGACTTCGAGATCCTCGTTCTCGACGACCTTGCTCACCTTGCCCACGAGGCCGCCCGTGGTCACGATCGTGTCGCCGCGCCGGATTGCCGACAGCATCGCCTGATGCGCCTTCATGCGCTTCTGCTGCGGCCGGAAGATCAGGAACCAGAAGATCACGATCAGGATGAGAATCGGCGCAAGGCTGGTCAGAATATCAGCGGCGCCCGCTCCTCCTGCGGCCTGGGCATAAGCGGGGGTTACGAACATGAAAGAGCTCCTGCAGGTCGTCTTGTCAACGAGTTGGTGATTGTCCCATATAGGAGACGTAGGCGGTTGTGGCGAGGCAAGGACCCCGCTCAAAATCGCGCGGACTATACAAGCGGCCCCTTTTATTTGCAAAGCCAAAGCTGGGGGGCCTCACGCCCCGGGAGATGGCACTTGAGTGAGCATGCGTTGTTGGAGGAAATCGCCCGATCCGTATCCCGGATCGCCGATAGCCTGGAAGTTCTTTCAGGCACCCAGACCGACCCCCAACTCGCGCTGACGCAAGCCAACACTTATCATTGGGACGCGGTGCGCGGCGTACTGGTTCCCGTCGATCAGGTCAACCGCATCCCGCTGGAGCTGCTGCAGGGAATCGACGACGTCACGGGCATCCTGCTGCAAAACACCATCCAGTTCGCACGCGGCCACGGCGCCAACAACGCGTTGCTGTGGGGTGCCCGTGGCATGGGCAAGAGCTCCCTCGTCAAGGCCGTACACGCCCAGGTGAACGCGGACGAAGCAAAACGCCTGATCCTCGTGGAGATCAATCGCGAGGATATCGCCGCCCTGCCCGCCCTCATGCGTGCTATTGCCGCACTCGAGGAGCGCTTCATTATCTTCTGCGACGATCTCAGCTTCGATTCAAACGAGGCGAGCTACAAATCGCTCAAGACCATTCTCGATGGCGGCCTCGAAGGACGGCCGCGGAACGCGCTGTTCTACGCCACGTCGAACCGGAGGCATCTCATGCCGCGCGACATGATCGAGAACGAGCGCTCGACCGCCATCAATCCGAGCGAGGCGGTCGAGGAGAAGATCTCGCTGTCCGACAGGTTCGGTCTTTGGCTGGGCTTTCATAACTGCGACCAGCCCACCTACCTCGAGATGGTACGCCGCTATGTCGCGCACTACGGCATCAGCATGGACGAGGAAACATTGAAGGCGCGGGCGATCGAATGGGCCCAGACGCGTGGCGCCCGCTCGGGGCGCGTGGCGATCCAGTTCGTCCGCCACATCGCGGGAGAGAGTGGGCAGGCCGTCTAGGCGCCTGCCCTCTGTCCTCTGCTAGCCGGCCAGAAGCGGCTGCGGATCGACCGGCGTGGCGCCCTTGCGCAGCTCGAAGTGAAGCTGCGGGCGCGAGACCGAGCCCGTCATCCCCGCGCTTCCGATGGAAGCCCCGCGGTTGACGGTCTGTCCCTTCGACACGCTGATCTGGTTCAGGTGCGCATAGGCGGAAACGTATCCGTTGTCATGCTTGATCAGCACCAGGTTCCCGTACCCTTCGACGGCGTTGCCGACATAGATGACACTGCCGGTGCCTGCTGCGCGAACGGCGGTTCCCTCGGGCACCTCGATATTGATCCCCGTACCCTTGGACCCCTGGAAGTCCGTGATCACCTTGCCGGCCACCGGCCAGCGGAAGCCGTCCGAGCCCGTCGCCTGCGACCGAGCCTCATCCGGCGCGACACTGGCGACCTGCTGCGTCGTCTGCTGCTGCGACGTCGGCTCGG
>CAZNHG010000113.1:0-9560 GCA_964572555.1 uncultured Devosiaceae bacterium
GACGTCAACGAATCCGATGTCCGCATCGATACCTTCCGCGCCTCGGGCGCCGGCGGCCAGCACGTGAACACCACGGACAGCGCCGTGCGCATTACCCACATCGAGACGGGGATCGTGGTGCAGTGCCAGTCCGAACGCTCACAGCACAAGAACCGGGCCACCGCCTGGAACATGCTGCGGGCTCGTCTCTACGAGCGCGAGCTTCAGAAGCGCGAGGAAGAGGCGATGGCGGTCACCGAGTCCAAGACGGAGATCGGCTGGGGCCACCAGATCCGCTCCTATGTCCTGCAGCCCTACCAGCTCGTCAAGGACCTTCGGACCAACCTCGAGAGCACCTCGCCGAACGACGTCCTCGATGGCAATCTCGACACGTTCATGGAAGGCGCGTTGGCCCAGCGGGTTGGTGCAGACCAGACAGAGTAGCTTGCCCGGAGGCGGTCGGGTTCAGATGAACCGGGCCAGCTTGTCGCCTGCCCTGAGAAAAGGGGTGGGATCGATCGGCCCGGAATTGCGCCGGATTTCGAAGTGCAGGTGCGGGCCGGTGCTGCGCCCGGTCGAGCCGGCCCGCGCGATGGGCATGCCGGCGCTCACCTCGGCACCATCCTTGACCAGAATGCGGGAAAGGTGGGCGTAGCGCGTCACCAGCCCGCCGGAATGCGTGATCTCTACAACATTGCCATACCCGCCGCGCCGGCCGGCGTATGTCACCGTGCCGGCCCCGGCGCTGCGTACCGACGTGCCGCGCGGGACGGCCATGTCGAGGCCCGAATGAAAAGCTGACTTGTGCAGGAAGGGGTCCTTGCGCGGGCCGTAGCCCGACGAGAGGCGATAATTGCCGATGATCGGGGCATGGATGGGCGCCAGGGCAATCGCATTGCGCGCCGCCGTGAAGCGGTCGAACGCCGTGGCCACGGCATTGGCATCATCGACAAGGCTACGCTCGGCGTAGTTCTCCGGCAGGGGCTCGTACGGCCCGCCGACACCGGTTTCCGCGGCCGCAGGCAGGTCGGGGGAGATGCCGATCTGTTCGAGTCCGCTCACGATCGTGTCCGTCGAGTCGTCGGCGGCTTCGGAGAGCGCGGCAAGCGCCTGGCGGCTCTCGGTCATCATGCTCGAAATGGACTGGATGACTTTCCCGACTTCCGGCGTCCCGCCGTCACCGGTCGACAGCGCGCTGGTCGTGAGAGTGTGATCGGTTTCCTCCGACAGCTCGGGTACGGACGCCGTGTCGATCCCGAGTTTCTGTGCGCGGGACGCCAGGGCGCGAACATAGCTGTGCTGCTCGGTCAGCATTTCCTGCTGCTGGGCGAGTTCCTGAAGCTGGAGGTTGAGGCTGCCGGCCTGCGCGTACTGACGCGAATGCAGGCGATCCACTTCGAGCCGGAGCTGGGTGAGCCGATCCTGATAGGCGAGGCGGTCATCGTCCGACTGTCCCTGGAGGAGCCGGGAGATGTCGCCGCTCATCAGCAGTGCCACCCCCGTGAGCGCATTCGTTGCCAGAAGCAGGGCGAACATCGAATAGAAGATCGCCGGTCTCACGCCATGGCGCCTGTCACCGCCATCCTGGTTCCCGCGCGTTTTGCCGAATGCCGTCCGAGAGTCCTGTTTACGCACCTTACTTGCCCCCAAAGCACGCCGTATGCCGTAGAGCGGGGAGCATGAACCGTTAAGGTTAATAAACGAAAAAATGCTTATTTACAGTCGCGTAACCTTCGATGACTCAGCCGGCCGAGTCCCGGGCGGCCGCGAGCACTTGTTCGGCGTGCCCCTTGATCTTGAGGACCGGCCAGACCTGCGCAATCGTGCCGTCGGCAGCAACGAGGAACGTGGTGCGGATCAGGCCCGTGTAGGTCTTGCCGAAGGTCGTCTTTTCGCCCCACACGCCATAGGCGTCGATGGCCGTACGGTCGGGGTCCGCCGCCAGCTCGATGCCCAGCCCGTGCTTGGCGCGGAACTTCTCGTGATCGGCAACGGTATCGGGGGAAATGCCGATGACGCGGACGCCGAGCGCGGCGAACTCATCCCGCAGGCCGGTGAACTCGATGGACTCGATCGTGCACCCTTCGGTATCGTCCTTCGGATAAAAGTAGAGCACCACCGGTGCGCCCCTCAGGGTGGAGAGGGTGACGGTGCCTTGATCGGTCGGCAGGGTGAAGTCGGGGGCCGGATCACCGGGCTTGGGTTGTGCCATGAACGCGCTCTCCTTGCTGACGCTGTTTTGCCTTGAAAAGCAGTCGGTCCGGGCTGTCAGCGCCACATTCCAGCCCGTATGCTGCGAGACACACCACGGCGATAGAGCGATTCTCTCAAGCGCCAAAGCGGCGTAACAGGCAAGCAGGTTGTCAACGCGGACGTGACGAGAACAAGGCCCAAAGCAAACTCGAGGCTGATACTGCGCCGCATTCGTCTTGCTGCACGTATTCTGCTCTGGGTCCTCGGAGTTCCAGCCCTGCTGTTTCTCGCGGTGTACGTCAAGCTGCTGTTCGGCCCGATATCCGTGCCGTACCTGCGCGATCAGGCGCAGGCAGCCGCGATGGAGGCGCTGCCGCCGGAGTACGAGCTCAGCCTCGGCGAGGCAGTGCTGTCGGTCGAGAACGGCTTCTGGCCGGTGGTCGCCTTCGATCCGGTCGATCTGTCCAACCGGCAGACCGGCGCCGACATCAGCATGGATGCCCTCGAAGTCGGCTTTTCACCGGCGCGCGCCCTGGTCGGCCGGCCGGGCCTAACCGTGACGCTCGTTGGACCGCGCATTCAACTCGTCTCTGACGCCTTTGGATCGCGGCTGACGAGTTTCGAAGTCGTCGAACCCGAGGATGGCGGCGAGCCGACGATCCGCGTGCGCGAAGGGGAGACGGCGCCGCCGACCGTCAGGATCGGGCGCGAGGGCCTTGAGGTGGACGGTGCGCCCGCGGACAGCGCTGGCCGGATCCGGTCCGAGAACGGCCAGCTCATCAATAATCTGACACGAATCGAGAAGGCGCTGTCGGCGTTCGAGACCCAGGCGGAACGTGGACGCTTCTCGCGGCTGCGCGTGCGCGGGGGCGTAGTGGAAATCCACGACATGCTCCACAGGCGCTTCAAAAGGCTGACCGATGTCGACTTCGATCTCGTCCCGCGCGTGATAGGAGACACGATCACCGGCACGTTCGCCGCAGACGTCGGCGGACGCCGGATGCAGGGGCAGGTGATCCGCAGTTATGACGACGACGGTAATGTCCGGCTCGAAGGCGAGGTGACGAACTTCGATTTCTCCACCCTGTTTTCGTTCCTCGACGATCCGGAGCACCTTGTCGCGGTACGCGGGGCGGGCACGCTGGGCATCTCCGTCGGCTTTGCCGATGATGGCCGGACGGTCGCCGACGGTGCGTTCAAGGTCGATCCGACCGGCACACGCCTGCGGCTGCGTTCGGACCAGTTCCCCATCACCACTGCCGAGCCCGTCAATGTCGATTGGGATCCGGACGAGGCACTCTTCCGAGTTCGGCCCGTGGACTTCAGCATCGGGCAGAGTACCGGGACCCTGTCGGGCGACATCGTTCTCGGGCTCGACGACACCTACGGTCCTACCCTGAGCCTCTCGATGAGGGCCGAGGACGTCATGCTCGCGCCGCCCGATCTCGATGCGCCGGACGCCGCCTTCGACGAAGTGTCGTTTTCCGGCTGGGCGGCGCCCATGTACGGCGCGATCGGCATCGACCAGGTGGTGGTGGAAAAACCCGATGTACGCGTGCGCGCGGCGGGGCGGGCCAATTTCCTGACCTCGGGGCTGGGAATTGATGTGAAAGTCGGCGGGGAGGGGACCACGGCCGGCGATCTCAAGCGCATCTGGCCCTACTTCATCGCGCAGGATGCGCGGAAATGGTTCGTGCAGAACGTGCATGCCGGCCGCGTCGAGAGCGCGTCGATGGAGGTCGACCTGCCGCCCGGCGCGATCGGCATGGAGGAGGACGAGGACGCACCGCTTCCCGACGACTCGCTGTCGCTCGATCTCATCGGGAGCGGTGTGCAGTTCACCCCGACCGAGGCGCTCGGGGCCATCAGCGTCGACGGTGAGGCGCGGGTGCGCCTGCGTGACAACCAGACGACGGTGACGATGGACGGTGCGACGCTGGAGACTCCCGAAGGGCCCGTGGCGGTCGATCAGGGCGCCTTTATCATCGATACCGCCGCGCAAGACGAAGTCGTCTACGAACTCTCGGGCGATGTGCGCGGCGACATTCCGGCGTTACTGGCCCTGGCGCGCAAGCAGACGGACGAGCCGCTCGATGCCGCCGGGCTGCCGGTCGACCCCGATGCCCTGAGCGGCACGGTTGACGGTTCCGTGGTGGCGACCTTCGTCGTCGGGCCGGATGACGATGTTCGGAGCCTCGACTATGCGGCGAACGGGACGGTCGGCAATTTCTCCAGCGCCAAGCCCATAAAGGGGTACACGCTGGACGAAGGCGATCTCACCTTCTCCGTGTCGCAGGCCGGCTACTCCGTGAACGGTGCCGCCAGCATCGCGGGCGTTGAGGCTCAGCTCAACCTCAGCGGTAAAATGGACCGGAGCGACCCGGAAATCCTGATCGCGTCCGAGCTCGATGTCGCAAAGCTGGCGGATCTGGGTTTCGACGCCGGCGACTTCATCGAGGGCAGCGTCCGCTTCGCCGCCAGGCCGCTCGAGGATGGGGCGGCGCAGATCGACGTGGACCTGACCGACGCCACGCTGATCGTTGCCGACCTCGGTATCCGCAAGCAGGCGGGCACGGAGGGACGCCTGAGCGCCGTCGTTCGCCCGGACGGCGAAATCTACCAGGTGAACGACGTGAGCCTGACTTTCGGCAGCGTCGACATCAAGGGGGACATGGAGGTGACGGCGGACGGGCTCGAGTCCGCCGAATTCTCCACGTTCAAGCTCAGCCCCGGCGACAACGCCAGCCTGACCGTCACCTCGACCGAAACGGGTGTCGACCTGCGCCTGCGTGGCCAGCAGCTCGACCTCAAGCCGATGCTGCGCCGGTTCTATGCCCTCGATCAGACCTCGACCGGCGGTCCGCAGTCGACCCAGTTCGACGAGGCCCTGAACCTCGACATCCAACTCGAGCGGGCGGTAGGATTCTACCGCACCATTGCCTACAACCTCGATCTCAACATGAACCTTGCGGGCGAGGACCTGCGCGGCGTCTCGATGCAGGCTCAGTTCGCGGAGAACAACACGATCTCGATCGCCACCAACCCCATCGAGGTGGGCCGGACGATGACCGTGGCGTTCAACGACCTCGGAACGGTATTGCGCTTTCTCAACGTCTATCCGCGCCTCGCGGGCGGGCAGGGAAGCCTGACGCTGACGCATTTCGATGAGCGCAACATCGAGAGGGGCCGGCTCAACCTGCGCGAGTTCTCCCTGGTCGAGGAGGAGAAGGTCGTCGAAATCCTCGGCAGTCACCGCAACTCCCGCTCGCTCGTCGAGGGCGGCAACCAGCTTTCGTTCAACGCGGGCCGGGTCGACTTCATCCGCCGGCCGGACCGCATCGAGGTGACCGAGGCCGTTCTGGACGGTGACAGTACGGGCGGAACGATGCGCGGGTTCATCCACACCGACGAGCGGCGATACGATCTCACGGGGACCTACATTCCCCTGTTCGCGCTCAACAACATCTTCCAGCGCGTGCCTATCCTCGGGCAGATTCTGGGTGGCCGCGAGGGCGAGGGGCTGGTCGGCGTGACATTCGCGGTACGCGGCAGCCTCGACGACCCGGAAATCCTGGTGAACCCGGCTTCCGTTCTCCTGCCGGGCGTGCTGCGCTCGATCATGGAATTCCGCGCGGAGGAAACGCCACCGCAGCCTCAGCAGCAGGGGAATGAAAGCGGATAGAGGCTACCGCGCTCTCACACCGGCCGGATCAGCACGTGGCGCTTCTTGCCGACGCTGAGTTTGATGACACCCTGGGGAAGGACGTCGGCGTCGGTGATCATGGCGCGGTCGTCGGTAACCACCGTGTCGTTGAGGCGCAGGGCGCCGGACTGGACGTGCCGGCGGGCCTCGCCGTTGGAGGTGGCGAGACCGGCCTCGACGGCGGCGGCGAGAACGCCCAGGCCGTTCAGAAGGGCGCCGCGCCGCACGTCGGTGGTGGGCAGGGACAGGTCGAGTTCACGCGTCTCGAAGGTCGCCCGCGCCGTGCCGGCCGCTTCCTCCGCGGCCTCGCGGCCGTGGACGAGGGCCGTAACCTCGGTCGCCAGCGCCTTCTTGGCGTCGTTGATGTCGCCGCCCGCGATGTCGGCAACGAGATCCAGCGGCAGCACGGTGAACAGCTTGAGGAAGCGCTCGACGTCGGCGTCCTCGGTGTTCCGCCAGTACTGCCAGAAGTCGTAGACCGAGAGCATGTCGGAGTTGAGCCAGACCGCGCCATTGGCCGTCTTGCCCATCTTCTGGCCCGAGGCCGTCGTCAGCAAAGGCGAGGTGAGGGCGTAGAGCTGGGTGTCGAGCATGCGGTGCCCCAGCTCGATGCCGTTGACGATGTTGCCCCACTGGTCGGACCCGCCGAACTGCAGGACGCAGCCATGGCGCCTGTTCAACTCGACGAAGTCGTAGGCCTGCAGGACCATGTAGTTGAACTCGAGAAAGCTCAGGGACTGCTCGCGGTCGAGCCGCGTCTTCACGGACTCGAAGCTGAGCATACGGTTGACCGAGAAATGCTGCCCGACGTCGCGCAGGAACTCGAGATACTTGAGTTCGCCCAGCCACTCGGCGTTGTTGGCCATGACGGCGCCGTCGGGCCCGTCGCCGAAGGTGAGGAAGTTTTTGAACTTCTCCTTGATCCCGGCGATGTTGGACTCGATCACGTCCGGGGTGAGGAGCTGGCGTGCCTCGTCCTTGAAGGACGGATCGCCCACCATGCCGGTGCCCCCGCCCATCAGCGCGATGGGGCGGTTGCCCGTCTGCTGGAGCCAGTAAAGCATCATGATCTGCATCAGATGCCCCACATGCAGGCTCGCCCCTGTCGGATCGAAACCGGTATAGGCCGTCACGGGCCCCTTCGCGAAGACGGCGTCGAGCGCCTCCGCATCCGAGATCTGCTGGATAAAGCCCCGCTGATCGAGGGTTTCGAGGAATTCCGACTTGTAAGTGCTCATGGTCCGTCAGCGACCGCCGCCCGTTGCGATGTCCGCCCTGCGGCGGTCGAGGTAGTCCCCGCACCGTCCGACCAGGTCGTCCACCTTGTTTTCGAAGAAGTGGTTGGCCCCTTCCACAATCTGCTGCTCGATTGTGATGCCTTTTTGCTGATGCAGCTTATCCACCAGTTTCTGCACCGAGGAGGGCGGGGTCACGCGGTCGTCCGCGCCGTGAATGATCAGGCCCGACGACGGGCAGGGCGCCAGGAAGGAGAAGTCGTAAAGGTTCTCCTGCGGCGCGACCGAGATGAAGCCCTCGACCTCGGGACGGCGCATGAGAAGTTGCATGCCGATCCATGCACCGAAGGAGAAACCGGCGATCCAGCAGCCCCGGCTTTCGCTGTTGAGGGCTTGCAGCCAGTCGAGCGCGGCCGCGGCGTCGGACAGCTCACCCACACCGTGGTCGAACATGCCCTGCGAGCGGCCGACCCCGCGCGAATTGAACCTCAGGACCGCAAAACCGCGCTCCACGAACATGTAGAACAGGTGATAGACCACCTGGTTGTTCATGGTGCCGCCGAACTCGGGATGGGGGTGCAGGATGACTGCGACCGGTGCGTTCGGTTCCTTGCCAGGCTGGTAGCGGCCCTCGATCCGTCCGGCCGGCCCATTGAAAATTACTTCTGGCATAAACTCTGGTCCCTTGCGTGGCCCGGACAAGCGCTTCGCCGTGCGCGCCGCCCGGATACGCGGACGGCTTGACGAATGCACCGGGGCTTCGTACAAAACTGGTACTGAAAACCAGTTTAGAATAATTCGAAACTTGGTTCGACCGCCATGTGGCGGCAGGTGCGAGCGCTCCTTTTAATGGAGTAGAGCGCCCGGTTTCAAGGATTGTTTAGGAGCCATTGGGGGGCGTTTTCGCCCTTTCGAGCCCATGATGACGTCAGAGCGTGTCTATCTCGACCACAACGCCTCGACGCAGCTTCTCCCCGAAGCGCGCGACGCGCTCGTGCGTGCGCTTTCGTTGACGGGGAATCCGTCCTCCGTTCACGCGGCGGGGCGCGAGTTGACGACGCTCGTCGAAACTGCACGTGACCAGGTGGCCGCGGCGGCCGGGGCCGAGCGCAAGCAGGTGGTGTTCACCGGCTCGGCGACCGAGGCGATCACCCAGGCCATCGCGGGCGGCGCGAGGGCCTTCGGGCTCGGCGAGATCATCGTCAGCGCCGGCGAGCATACCGCGGTCCTCAAGGCGGCTGAGATGACCGGGCTGCCGGTCACGACGACGCCGCTGACCGGAGACGGCGTGATCGACGTCGAGGCGCTGGTCGCGGCGGTCGAGGCGGCGACCGAGGCGGGGCGTAAGGCGCTCGTGGCGGTGCACGCGGTCAACAACGAGACGGGCGTTATCCAGCCGGTTGCCGAAATCGAGGCGCGCGTGGGCCCGACACCGCACTATGTGTTGATCGACGCGGTGCAGATGTTTGGCAAGCAAACGGTTGAATTCGGCGCCCGCGCTGCCGACATGATGGCTGTGTCCGCGCACAAGATCGGCGGGCCCGCCGGTGTGGGCGCGTTACTGATGAAGGGGCACTGCGACGGGGCGCGGCTCATTCCCGGCGGCGGGCAGGAACAGGGACGCCGCGGCGGCACGGAATCGGCGGCACTGATCGCCGGATTCGGGGCGGCGGCGGAACATTTCCCGCGCGCCTACGATTCGAAGGGCCTGACGGCCCTGACCGGCGGGCTCGAATCGCATCTGCGGGACGCCGACAAGTCCCTCGTGGTGTTCGCATCGGGTGCGGACCGCATGGGCAACGTGGTCGATTTCGCCATGCCCGGGCTGAAGGCCAGCGTTGCGATGATGGGGCTGGACCTCGAAGGGGTGGCCGTGTCATCTGGCTCCGCCTGCTCGTCGGGCAAGGTAGGGCGTAGCCACGTGCTCGAAGCCATGGGCGTTACGCCCGAACTGGCCGAATGCGCGCTGCGGGTAAGTTTCGGCTGGTCCAGCAGCGCGGCGGACGCGGAAAAGTTTCTGGCGGCCTTTGAAAAGGTGCTGGCTCAGCACCGCAAGGGCCGCGAACGGGCCGCCTGAGGCCCGCACATGACGACATGGTCCCGGCATCGAAGGTTGCCGGGGTGCAAAGGAGAAAGACAGATGTCGGATCTGAACCCAACGACGGCGCGGGACTCCATTCCCACTCTGAAGGAAGAGATCGATCTCGAAACGGTCGAGAGCGTGCAGTCGCTGGATGTCGACAAGTACAAGTACGGTTTCGAGACGCATATCGAGAGCGAGAAGGCGCCGAAGGGACTGAACGAGGACATCATCCGGTTCATCTCCGCCAAGAAGAACGAGCCGGAATGGCTGCTTGAATGGCGCCTCGAGGCCTATCGCCACTGGCTCACCATGACCGAGCCGAACTGGGCCCGCGTCAGCTATCCGCCGATCGACTTCCAGGAACTGT
>CAZNHG010000114.1:0-2739 GCA_964572555.1 uncultured Devosiaceae bacterium
GTAGGTGGCGAGGGCGTTGCGGTTATCGGGGCCGGCGCCGCCGGCCATGGCGCCGACCTCTGTCGCCGCCTCGAACAGGGTGGCGGTCTTGGCGCGGATGACCTGGTGGTATTCCTCCACGGTGGTGGCGGTGTCGCGCGTCTTGGCGAGCTGGAAGACCTCGCCCTCGGCGATGACGGCGGCGGCGCGCGAGAGGACGCCCAGCGCCTCGATGTCGCCCGTCTCGACCATCATCTGGAAGGCCTGGCCGAGCAGGAAGTCGCCGACGAGCACGCTCGCCTGGTTGCCCCAGACCATGCGGGCGGCGGGCTTGCCGCGGCGCATCTTGCTCTCGTCCACGACGTCGTCGTGCAGCAGCGTGGCGTTGTGCATGAACTCGACGGCGGCGGCGAACCTGATCTCGTTGCCCGACCGGGAGCCGAAGAGCTGCGCCGCCGCGATGGTGAGCATGGGGCGCAGGCGCTTGCCACCGGAATCGATGAGATAGCGGGCGAGCTCGGGCACGATCTCGACATGGGAGTCGGCCCGGCTGAGGATCAGCTCGTTGACCTCGGCCATGCCGTCCTGCGTCGCGGTGACGAGACGGTCGAGTTCCGGCGTGCCGGTATCAGGCTGTGCGGTCTGTGTTGCGGTGAGTCCCATTGGCCCGAATGCTGAAAACGATTGCCTTGCGGAATTCCGGTTGAGCCATTGACCGTGAGCCCGTTAGTCTTGCTCAAAATCACACAGCCCCCATCCAAGATGTCCCTAGACCACGATGCCGGATTTGTAAAACCACAAACAACCACCCGTGATGCGTTTCTCGGGGGGCGGATCACGGTCGAACAGCCCGCCAAGGGCTTCAGGGCGGGGCAGGATTCGGTTTTGCTGGGGGCAGCGGTTGCTGCACAAAGCCGCAGCCTGTGCGATCTGGGCACGGGGGCGGGGACGGCGGCGCTGACGGCCCTGGCGCACAATGCGGAGCTGACGGCGGTGATGGCCGAGGCCGACCCCGCGCTGGCGGGACTGGCGGGACGCAACGTGGCCGCGAACGGGTTCGGGGCGCGGGCCACCGTGGCGCGGGCCGATGTAGCCGGAGCGGGAAAGGACCGCGAGGCGGCGGGGCTGACGCCGGACACCTTTACGAGCGTGATCGCCAATCCGCCCTATTTCGAGGCGGGCGCGGGAACGCGGGCGCCCGAGGCGGGGCGGGCCGCCGCCCGGCACATGGACGGAGATGCATTGGAGAAATGGGTGCGTGCGGCGGCGGGGTGCGCGGCGCCGCAAGGGGAGGTCATCTTCATCTACCGCGCGGACGGGCTGGCGGAGCTGCTGGCGGCGTTCGCCGCGCGGTTCGGGGCGATCACCGTGCTGCCGCTGGCGCCGCGCGCCGATGCGGAGGCGACGCGGGTGCTGGTGCGCGGCATCAAGGGCTCGCGCGCGCCGCTGACGCTCAAGGCACCGCTGGTGCTGCACCGGGAGACGGGGAACGATTTCCAGCCGGGCGTGGAGGCGATCTTTCGGGGTTCGGACACGCTGCACTGGTAACGGCGGCCCCAAGTGCCTAGATAGGGCGGAACACGCGGTTTTCGCACCGGGAATCGGTTCGCGGCGTCCGCCGGAGTTGAGTGGTTCGCGTTGTCCCTTCGGGCAGCGCTTTTTACGGAGCAAGACGAGAAGCGCATGAGCACCGAGTCCCAGACGGCCCCGACCGTACCCACGCGCGCCCGCAACTTCATCGCGCGGCTGTTCGGCCGCGACGGGCGCACCACGATTCCGGTCGTGCGGCTGCAGGGGACGATTTCGCCCGACCAGCGGCCGGGGCGGCTGAACATCGCCGGGGTGGCGCCGCTGCTGCGCAAGGCGTTCAAGATCAAGAAGGCGCCGGCGGTGGCGATCGTGGTCAATTCGCCCGGCGGGGCGCCGGTACAGTCGCGCCTGATCTCGAAGATGATCCGGGACCTCGCCGACGAGAACGACAAGCGGGTGCTGGTGTTCATCGAGGACGTGGCGGCGTCGGGCGGGTATTTCATCGCCGTGGCCGGGGACGAGGTGTTCGCCGATCCCTCCTCGATCGTGGGTTCGATCGGGGTGATCTATGCGGCGTTCGGCTTCGAGGAGGCCATCGACAAGATCGGGGTCAAGCGGCGCATCCACACCGCGGGCAAGAACAAGTCGATGCTCGACCCGTTCGTGCCGGAAAAGGAGGAGGACATCGAGCGGCTCAAGACCTACGAACTCGACATCCACCAGGTGTTTATCGACCACGTGAAGGAGTATCGCGGCGACAGGCTCAAGGGCGCGGACGAGGAGCTGTTCACCGGCGAGTGGTGGACGGGCGTGCGCGGGCTCGACATGGGGCTGATCGACGCGCTGGGGGACATCGACGCGGTGCTCAAGCAGCGCTACGGCACGAACGTGCAGCTCAAGCCCGTCGCGCCGAAGAAGGGCCTGTTGCAGTTGCCGCGCTTCGGATTCGATGCGGGCGCGGCCGCGCAGGACGGCCTGGCGGCGGTCGAGGACCGCGCGCTGTGGTCGCGTTTCGGGCTGTAGTGCCGGAAGATGTTCGCCAGGTTCCTCGTCTATGCGGTAATCGTCGCGCTGATCTATTTCGGCGTGCGCAAGATCGCGAAAGACTGGAAGCAGCGCTTCAAGGACATGGACAAGAAGGCGCACGAGCGCGATCTGCGCGAACGCGAGCGGCCGGACGTGGTCGACCTCGAGCGGGACGCGGACGGAATCTACCGCCCCGGCCGCCGC
>CAZNHG010000114.1:2839-9522 GCA_964572555.1 uncultured Devosiaceae bacterium
AGGACAAGGAGGTTTATCGCACCCCGTTTCTCGATCGCGGCAAATTGATACGAAGCCGGTTCCCGTCGCGGCGCGGCGGGCTTACGCTGCCCCGCCGCCGCGCGCCGAGATCCCGGCGGAGTTCCTCGGGCAGGCCGGCGATGATGGCGTCGGTATCGCGGCGCTGGCGGCGCAGGGCCTTTCTGGCAAGGCGTGCCCGGTGCCCGGCCTCGACGGCGGCAATGATGTCGATCACCGCGCCGGCGAGCGCCTGGCCGTAGCTGGCGGTGACGATGCTGGAGCCGATCAGGGTGTTCGGCATTTCCTTCGGGGTGTGGGTCATGGTCATGCTCCCTTCGTTCAAGATCGCCTCGATGACAAGGATCGCACTCCTCACGGTTGACTGTGCCCCGCCCCGATGATTCAATCAAACGAAATGAATTGACGATATAGTTCAGAAAAATTGAAGTGATCTCATGGCTCAATTCCTCAATCGCCCCCTTCCCATTCTCGAACTCGACGTGTTGCGGACCTTCGTCGCCATTGCTGAGACGGGCAGCTTTTCCTCGGCTGCCAATGCCGTTCACCGCACGCCGTCGGCGGTTTCCATGCAGATCAAGAAGCTCGAGGAGACGCTGGGGCGCTCGCTGTTCCTGCGCGAGTCGCGCCATGTCGGGGTGACGCCCGACGGCGAAATCCTTCTGGGGTATGCCCGGCGCCTGCTGGCCATCAACCGCGAGGCGGTGTCGAAGTTCGTCGTGCCCGAGATTTCGGGGGTGGTGCGGCTCGGCGCGCCCGACGACGTGGGCGAGCGCGTTCTGCCCAGCGTCCTCCGGCGCTTCGCGGCGACGCATCCGGGGATCTCGGTGGACGTGGTGATCGACCAGAGCGTGAACCTGCGCAGGCGCCTGGCCGAGCGCCGGCTGGACCTGACCATGACCACATGCCGGGAGACCGACGTGCCCGAGGGAGGCGAGGTGATCCTCGTCGAGCCGCTCGTGTGGGCCGGGGCGCCCGGCGGGGCGGCGCACATGTGCCGCCCGCTGCCGGTGTCGATCTGGGAAGAGGGGTGCGCGTGGCGCGCCGGGGCGATCCAGGGGCTCGAGGCCGCGGGAATCGACTACCGTATCGCCTATATGAGCGCCCATATCGCCGGGCAGCGCGCCGCCATCGCCGCCGATCTCGCCATCGCGCCGCTGCCCCAGTCGTTCATGGGCGAGGACCTGACCGCGCTCGGTCCCGAGGACGGGCTGCCCGAGATCGGCACCTATGCGCTCGCCATGCTGGTGCGGCCCGACGCGGAACCGGCGGTGCTGGCGGCGGCGGACCATATCCGGGCGACCTTCGAGCAGGAGGGTGTGAGCCTGGCGGGGACCGTCGCGAACCGGAAGTCGAGCGCGGCCTGAGCGGCCCCGGCCCGGATGACCTCCCCCAATGCCGCCAGTGTTGCCATTTTCTCAGGGAGCGAGGTGCTGCTCGTCCAGCGGGCGCGGGCGCCCTACAAGGGCTACTGGACGCTGCCGGGCGGGCGGATCGAGGCGGGCGAGACCGCCGAGGACTGCGCGCGCCGCGAGGTGGACGAGGAGCTGGGGCTGACGCCCGGCGCATTGACGCCGATCGCCACGGTACCGGGCGGGGCGGGGTATGTGCTCGAGGTGTTCGCCGGGACCCTGACGCGCGGTGTGCCCGTGGCTTCGGACGAGATCGCGGACTGGTGCTGGATCGATCCGGACGACGCCGGCTCGTTGCGCATCACGCCGGAACTGCCGGAGGTTCTGGCACGGGCCGTTGCCGTGCTCGCAGGTGAGTGAACAGGCTTGAATTTCCCGCAACGCGCCGACGTGCCACCTTCGAAAAAAGGAGGTGCGGCCGTGCTGCGTCAAATCATTCTGGCATCCTGCCTGACAATCCTGTTGCCCCTTGCGTCGAGCGCCCAGACGGATCGCTGGTCTGAAGCGGTATGGGATACCGACTTCTCGAATGTCGCCGTGCCGCCCGACGAGATCGTCGACGTGATCGGCAAGGACAACATTCCATCCATAGACGATCCCGCGTTCAAGCCCCTGGCCGAGGAGACCGCCATCCCCGACGTCGAACCGGTCGTCGCTCTCGAACACGAGGGCGTGGCCCGCGCCTATCCCATCCGCTACCTGATGTGGCACGAGATCGTGAACGACACCATAGCCGGCACGCCGGTGGCGGTGACCTATTGTCCCTTGTGCAACACGGCCGTGGTTTTCGAGCGGGTTCTCGGCGGCGAGCCGGTCACCTTCGGCACCACGGGCAAGCTGCGCCATTCCGACCTCATCATGTATGATCGCGCTGAAGAGAACTGGTGGCAGCAGTTCGATGGCATGGCCATCGTCGGTGAGCGGGCGGGCGAGAAGCTGAACAAGATCCCCGCCTCGATGATCAGTTTCGCCCAGTTCGCCGAGCGCTATCCCGACGGCGAGGTGTTGCAGCCCGACCGGCGCCGCGTCCGCCAGGCGGGCACCAACCCTTATGTCGGCTACGACACGAGCGCGTTTCCGTTCCTGTTCAACGGCGAGTTGCCCGAGGACATCAACCCCATGATGCGCGTCGCGCTGGTTCAGGAACCCGAGCCGGTGGCGGTGACGCTGCCCTATCTGCAGGAGAACGCGCCCGTGACGATCAAGGGGCTCGAATTCCGCTGGCAGTCGGGGCAGGCCTCGGCGCTGGAGACGCGCATGATCGAGGACGGACGCGATGTGGGGACGATCGAGGTGTTCGAGTCCGGCGAGGGGGAGGGGGCGCAACTCGTGCCGCATACCGTGACGTTCGCGTTCGCGGCGCGTGCCTTCATGCCGGACCTGGAGATCGTGCAACTGGACTGACAAACAGCGCTTTGGCTTGCGCCGTGCTCCCGGCTCTGGCACCTAGAACGCCATGAGCAGAACGCCCCACCATTCCCGGACCCGGCGCGCCGTCGGCGGCGCGCTACTGATGGCCGGATTCGCCGTGCCGGGTGCGCTGGCCGTCGATCCGCCGTACCAGGCCGAGATGGAGCGGTTGTCCGAGGTGCTGGGGAGCCTTTACTTCCTGCAGCCGCTGTGCGGTGCGCCGACCGCGGACTGGCGCGAGCAGGCCTCGGACCTGATCACCCTCGACAACCCCGAGGCTGACCGGCGCCAGCGGCTCGTCGGTGCGTTCAACGACGGTTATACGGCGTATGCCCGGATCTACCGCTCGTGCACGCCCTCGGCCCGGGCGGCGATGCAGCGGCTCATGGTCGAGGCCGAGACGACGGCGCGCGACATCCATACGCGTTTTGCCGAATAGGCCTTGGTAGAATTCCACACAGTGCGTTAACCTTCGGGTTACGTTCTCCACGCGCGCGGCGGACACCCGTGTTAGCCGTCATCGAAACAGCGAGTTCCCAGAGTATGTACGTTCGAGCCGACACCGAAGCCATGATCGACCGCGACGACGAGGAGCGCCAGCTGGCGCTCGAATACATCGCGGACGCCTGGAACAGCGCCGAGCAGGACGGCCTGGAAGGCGAGGCCCTGGCACACGCGGCCCTGTTCGCCGCTTTCGCGACGCTGGTGAAGACGTTCGGCGAGGACACGACCGCCGAGCTGATTTCCAAGCTGCCGGAGCGTATCCGGCATGGGGAGTATACGCTGGACAAGGTGATTCAGTAGGGGGTGCTTCCTCCTAGCCGTGCCGGTACTCGAACCCGTTGCCGCTATCGCGGCGCCCCCTCATCCGGACCTTCGGTCCGACTTCTCCCCGACGGGGAGAAGAAGGGGACAACTACGCCGGCGTTTTCTACCATTCCTCTCCCCGTCGGGGAGAGGTCGGCGCAACAGCGCCGGGTGAGGGGGTGCGGTACGGTCAAGCTTCGCGATTCCAGCCCCCCAGCGCCTCGAGGAATCGGATGGGTTCGCCCGCTGACGGGGTCACCAGTTCGCCCTCCCACATGACGCGGTTGCCGCGGACGACGGTGCCGACCGGCCAGCCGGTGACGCGCTTGCCGTCATAGGGGGTCCAGCCGGACTTCGCGGCGACCCAGGCATTGGTGATGGTCTCTTCGCGCTTCATGTCGACGATGGTGAGATCGGCGTCGTAGCCGACGGCGAGGCGGCCCTTGCGGGCGATGCCGAACAGGCGGTTGGGGCCGTGGCTGGTCATGTCGACGAAGCGTTGAAGGCTCATGCGGCCGGCGTTGACGTGGTCGAGCATGATGGGAACCAGCGTCTGCACGCCGGTCATGCCCGAGGGGGAATCGGGGTAGGGCTGTTGTTTTTCCTCGAGGGTGTGCGGGGCATGGTCGGAGCCCAGGATATCGGCGACGCCGTTGTGGACGCCGGCCCAGATGCCGTCCCTGTTAGCGGCGTCGCGGACGGGCGGGTTCATCTGGACCAGGGACCCGAGCGTTTCGTAGGCGCCCGATTCGAGGGTGAGGTGGTGCGGGGTGACCTCGACGCTGGCGACGTCCTTGTGATCGGCGAGGAACACCATCTCCTCGGCGGTGGAGATGTGCAACACGTGGATGCGCTTGCCGGTCTTGTGCGCGAGGGCAACGAGACGTTTCGTGCATTTGAGGGCGGCCTCGGGGTCGCGCCAGACGGGGTGCGAGGACGGGTCGCCGGGGATGCGCTCGCCTTTGCGTTCCTCGAGGCGGTATTCGTCCTCGGAGTGGAAGGCGGCGCGGCGGGTGACGGCATTGAGGATCGCCTCGACGCCGCCGTCGTCGGCGACCAGCAGGGAGCCAGTGGAGGAGCCCATGAACACCTTGATGCCGGCGCAGCCCGGCAGCTTCTCCATTTCGGGGAGGAGGGCGGCGTTGTCGTGGGTGCCGCCGAAATAGAAGGCGAAATCGCAGTGCATGCGGCCGGTCGCGGCGGCGATCTTGGCGTCGAAGGCGTCCTCGGTGACGGTCAGGGGGCTGGTGTTGGGCATTTCGAAAACGCCGGTCACCCCGCCCATGACGGCCGAGCGCGAGCCCGATTCGAGATCTTCCTTGTGGGTGAGGCCCGGCTCGCGGAAATGCACCTGGCTGTCGATGACGCCGGGCAGGATGTGCAGGCCGGTGCAGTCGACGGTCTCGCCCGCATCGGCGGCGGAGAGGTCGCCGAGCCCGGCGATGCGGCCGGCGGTGACGCCCACGTCGCCCGGGCCGATGCCGTCATGATTGACAAGCGTGGCATTCTTGAAAATCAAATCGTAGCGGGCCATGTGGAAAATCTCGCCGGATGGAAATGTGTGCCCGTTCGTTTAGCGGATGGGCGATGGCCGCCGCAACCTTGAGAAAGGACATCATGCCCGTACTGTCCCGCACCGACCGTGCCGCGATCCGTATTTCGGGGCCCGAGGCCCAGAAGTTCCTCAACAACGTCCTGACCGCCGAGATCGAGGCGGCGCCGGAGGCGGTGCACTGGTGGGCGCTGCTGTCGCCGCAGGGCAAGATCCAGGCGTAGGGGCTGGCCGGCTGGCACGATGACGGGTTCTGGCTGGATGTCGCGGCGGAAGCGGCGGACAATTTCCTCAAGCGGATGAAGCTCTACAGGCTGCGGGCCAGGGCCGAGATCGAGGACATGCGGGAAAGCCATGCCGTCGGCTGGTCGGCGGAGGCGCCCGAGAGCGGGCTGGCGGATCGCGATCCGCGCGGTGCGGCGCTGGGGTATCGCGTGATCGCGCCGCGCGACGAGGCGGTTGCCTGGCAGGCGGACGACAGCGCCTTCGCGCGGGCGCGCATCCGGGCGGGCGTGGCCGAGATGGGATCGGATTTCGCGTTCGACGCGACGTTTCCGCACGATATCGGCATGGACCTTCTCTCGGGCATCGATTTCGAGAAGGGATGCTATGTGGGCCAGGAGGTGGTCAGCCGCATGCAGCATCGCGGGACGGCGCGGCGGCGGCCGGTGATCGTGAACGGCATCTTCGCGGAAGCGGGGACGCCGGTGCGGTGCGGGGGCCGCGAGGTGGGGACGCTGGGGCGCGTGGTCGACAGCGCGGCGCTGGCGGTGCTCAGGCTCGACCGGCTGACCAACCCGGAAGCGGCGACGGTGGCCGAGCAGCCCGTCCAGCTTGCCCTGCCGGAGTGGGCCGGGTACCGTTTCGGGGATTCGGGCAGCACGCCCGACACCGACAAGGTCTAGTTTCCCCCGAGGACCACTTCGCATGGCGCGCGCGCAACAACGGGCATGGCAGAGAATGCTTTCGGGCCGGCGGCTCGACCTGCTCGATCCCTCGCCGATGGACGTGGAGCTGTCCGACATCGCGCACGGGCTGGCGCGCGTGGCGCGGTGGAACGGGCAGACGCACGGGGACTATGCGTTCTCGGTGGCGCAGCACTCGGTGCTGGTGCTGGAGATTTTCGGGGCGCTCAACCCGGATGCGAGTGCCGAATCGCGGCTCTACACCCTGTTGCACGATGCCTCGGAATACGTGATCGGGGACATCATCTCGCCGTTCAAGGCGGCGATGGGCGGGAACTACAAGGACGTGGAGAAGCGCATACTCTCGGCCATCCATGTGCGGTTCGCGCTGCCGGCGGACCCGCGGGAGAGCCTGACCCGGGCCATCAAGGACGCGGACCGGCAGGCGGCGTTCTTCGAGGCGACGAATCTCGCCGGGTTCGACGTGGACGAGGCGCGGCGCCTGTTCGGCGCGCCGACGCTGCCGGGGTTCGATATCGAGGGATTCGAGCGCCTGATCCGGCCCTGGCCGACCCAGGA
>CAZNHG010000115.1:0-9326 GCA_964572555.1 uncultured Devosiaceae bacterium
GAGTTCGATTTCAGGCTAATGACACTTTGGGGAAATGGCGCCGACGCCGTCGACCCGGCCGGCGAATTCTTCCGCCAGCGCTCGCTGAGCGTTTGTCCGCGCCTTCATTGGGAGAGTTCCGGGCTGGTCAGCGGAAAGAACCCGCTGATGCTTTGCAGCCGGCCCTGTTCATCGTGCACGGCGAAGCTGGCGCCAAGCTGCAGAATTGTGTCGTCTGCACCCAGCAGAGCCCAGCGCGCCAGTGATCGGCCATTGTGCGCAACCACCTGGATAATCTCGAAATGGCCGCCCGGAACGCTTTGCTGAAAGCCGCCCATATAGTCGGAAAGCGCCGCCCAGCCGCTCAATGGCCCGTTCGGGTCGTAATACGTTGCGTCGTCGGCGAGACACTCCTGTAACTCGCTTTCGCGAACGGCGGGGTCCGACGACCAGATATTCGCGTAGCGGAGCCAAAGCGTTTCAGCGTCCATGACGGGCCTCCAATGTGTCGAAGTGGTTGGTGATCATCTCTTCCAGTTCGGGTGTGCCGTAACCGGCACGAACCAGGACGAGAATGCCCTGGTAGAGCGCCAGCAACGCGACAGCCTCTGTCTCGGCTCCGTCCATGCGGTCGACGAACGTATCGCGAAGGAGGTCAAAGCCATCGGTCACGAATGGCGGCATCTGCATGTTGCCGAATTCGACGGCACTGTTGGTGATCAGGCAGCCTGCCGAGCCTCCGTCCGGTTCGTGCAGAAGCGACAGGAACAAGCGGCGCAGCCCCTCGATACCGGAACCCTTCGGTGCGTGATCCTGAAGGCGATGCCGCAATACCGTGCGATTGTAATGGTCGCTCGCCGCCCGGAAGAGCCCGCGCTTGTCGCCATAGGTGTTGTAGAGGCTGCCGGAGGTCAGCCCCGCGGCCTCCTCCAGATCGCGAACCGAACTGGCCGTATAACCCTGCCGGCGAAACACATGCATGACGCTGGACAAGACAGCTTCTTCGTCGAATGTTCGTGGACGCGCCATGCCGCACCTCTGTTTTGCAATGCTCATTATATAATGCTTGTTCTAAAACATGTCAAGCTACCGCTCTGCCGGCATGGCCGGGACCCAGCATCCCTTTCCGCGTGCTTCGGATCAGGAGACAAAACCCGCCGCACCGCTGATCGACAACCGTACGGGCAGAGCCCGAGGCCGCGCCGCTTCCGCGAAGAACGACCGAATAAATGCAGGTATCATGAAGTCCGAACTGACGCTCTCGCCCGATGGGTACGAGCTCAATATTGCCGTCAACCGTCTCGTGGTCGCGACGCGCACCCTGCGCTCCTCCCCCACCTGCGGGCGTCGGGCCGCGGCACCTGTCAGAAGTCTCCTTCTGCGCATTGAAGGCACGTCAGCCCTGCCGAGCGCCAGAATGCGACAACGGAGCTTCTGTCGTCGACGACCAGCCATGGCCGGTGCCCGTCGGCAAGGATGGCATCGAGCAAGTAGCGCTTTACGGTTGCATCACTCCACGCGTGGCCATTGTCCGGACGCAGGTAGACCGCGTGGTGCGGAACCTCGTTGCCGACCAGCCAATCGCGGGTAGCGCCCTCCCATGCTCTTGGACGGCCAGAGCATATCAGAATGGTCAGGCCCGAGGCGGCGAGCAATTGCGCCAGTCTTCTGACAGGCGCGACGGGGGGCGCATCCGCCATTGCCTCGAAGAATGGCCCCCAGCGTTTCTCGGAACCATGCACCAGATGTCCAAGACGCGCTGCATCGAACTCCGCCAGTGTTCCATCGACATCGAAGATCACGCTGTCCCCGCCGGGATCAAACCGCATCGCCCCCGCCCTCCCCGAATTCATACGGCGCATACTTCCAACCCGTTGAGGTCGTTTGAAAAAGGAATGGGAGTGCATTCCCGAACCGCCGGCCCTCGGCCTCGCCGCCCAGGATGGAAACAAGTGCGCGCGCCACTCCGGAATGCGCAACAATGACCGGAAGCCTGTCCGGCGCCGCCGAAAGAATGTCGTTGAGCGCTGTAAAAACGCGGGTTCGCACTGAATCGAAGCTCTCCCCGCCCGGCGGTGTCGCAAGCCGATCCGTCAGTCTGGAAAGTGGCTGGTTCTCCAACTCACCCCAGTCGCGCTCCCGCAGCCGGGCGTCCAGATGCACCTCGGCGTGCGGAAGAGCCCTGCTTGCCGTCTCCACGGCGCGAAGCATCGGGCTTGCGTGAACCACGTACGGCCCGCCCGCTGCAAAATGCCCTGCTGCCGCATCCGCCTGGAGCCGGCCTGTATCGTTCAACGAGACGTCCGAGCGCCCGACGATCAGCCGCGCACGATTGGCAGCCGTCTCGCCATGACGCATGAACACGAACGGGCGGCCCGGAAGGTCCTGCACAGGAAGTCCGCTCACAGCTCGTACTCTTTTTGTAATTCCACGATGCCGTCGAACCTTCCATGATCTGCTACCTCTTCCGGCTCCGCGCAGAACAGCGGAACAACCGTTCGTGCCCCGGCCGCATTTGCGAGCCGCTCGACGTCCGAGAGGGGAGGATGAACATTCCACCGCCGGAAGTGTCCCCCTTCCGCAGCGGAGAGCGCGCGGGCATGTGCCGTCATGTGGCCGGTAAAGACGATATGCGCATCGTGTCCGAAGCGACATTCCGAGCGCCACCGGTCGACGAGGTCACCTGCTTTACCGCCATCTGCATTCGGCGTGTCACAAAGGTGGAATCGAGGTCGCGACCCGAAGTCATTGCCGACCATGCACTCGAGCCGGGAGCGGGCTTCGGTGCGAACGAACCCCGCCGTGTCGCGACCGATCATGCTCGAGATGACGTCCTTGCAGGTCCGGTCGAGCCTGACAGAGCCGGGCCGGAGGTCATCGAGGAACAGCGCGAGTTCGGCCGCCCGACCGCTCGGCGGAACGGGAAAGAGCACCTCGCCGTCAAGCTCCCGAACCAGCGTGGAGAGGGCATCCTTTCGTTCGGCCTGCTGGACATTATCGACGTGATAGGACGCGTCGGCCACGACAATGCCGGCCGGCGGCGGTCTATCGAACGCGAAGAAGTCCGACTCCATCGAATAGTCGCCGGTGTAGAGCAGGCCCTCGCCGATATCGAAGTGAAACCAGACCCCTCCGAAGGCATGGCCATTGCGTCCCGTCGTAACGGTAATCCCCTCGAACTCGAAGCTGCCCCGCCCGGGAACGGCATGGTGACGCGCCCGTTCGGGGACCTTGTCGAGCAGATATGACGTGCACCAAACCGGCAGTCCTGCATTGGCGACATGCTCCACGCCGCCGATGTGATCGACGTGATCGTGCGTGATCATCACAAGGTCCGCCCCCTCGAGCCACTCGGCTCGAAAAGGCGTGTCGTCTTCAGGCCCATGTCCGCAATCCAGCAGAATGGTTCGACCATTGTGCCGCAAGCGCAAACAGGCGGGGCCCTTGGCTCCGAGGCCGGACAGTATCTCCAGGCTGGCCATGAGCTATCCCGCGCGATCCGGCAGGATCCAGCCGTCGCCGATGGAGACGCGCAGGCGATCACCCGGCGTCGCGCGGCGAGGCGCGTAGGCCATGAGTTCGCCTATCTGGCGGCCCGTAAGGTTCAGCAGGAACCGCTCGCCCAAATAAGTGCAAGAGGTCACCTGCATTTCGATGTCACCCTCCGCGTCGATGCGGACATGCTCCGGACGAAGGGAGATGCAGTACCGCCCCGCCGCACTCCCGTTCGAGGCCAGGCGGCCGGCAACAGCCGCGCCGCCCACATTGACCGTCGCGAACTCCCCGTTACCGGCTGAAAGTTCCTCGGCTGGGAGCACAACGCCAGCACCTACGAATCGGGCCACTTCCGGGGTGACCGGCCGGTGATAGATATCTTCGGGACTGGCGAGTTGCAGAATCTCCCCGTCCTGCATGACAGCGATGCGATCGGCCATGGCCATGGCTTCGGTCTGGTCGTGGGTGACATAGACCATTGTCGCACCGGTCCTGCGGTGAAAGTCCGCAAACGCATCCTGCATGGCAGAGCGCAAGTGCACATCGAGATTGGCAAGCGGCTCGTCGAGCAGCACCGCTCCAGGCTCCATGACAAGGCAGCGAGCCAGTGCTACGCGCTGACGCTGGCCGCCGCTGAGTTCGGCCGGATTACGCTGGGCAAGATGGCTCATGCCCACGACCTCCAACGCCTCGCCGACACGCCGGCGGCGCGCTTCCAACGGGCTGCCGCGCACCTTGAGCGGGTAGCCCACATTGCCCGCAACGCTCATATGCGGCCAGAGGGCGTATGACTGGAAGACGATCCCGAGATTGCGTTCTTCAGGGGGCACGAAAACAGAGCTGCCGGAATTGGCGACCGGCCGCTCGTTGATGGTGATTTCGCCGCGATCGGGGGATTCAAACCCCGCGATCAGGCGCAGCATCGTCGTCTTCCCGCAGCCCGAAGGCCCGAGTATGGCAACAAACTCGCCATCGCCGATATCGATGGATACGTCCCGCAAGGCGAGGTGCGCGCCGAATGCCTTCTGCACCGCGTCGAGAGTCAGGCGTGCCACGGGATCACTCCTTTCGGCAGGCGGCGTCCAAGCAGCTCGAAGCTGGCCATGAGTACCACCACCACAAGGACGACGAGCATGGCGACGGCCGACGCGAGAACGGTGTCGCCGCTGTCGTCGAGGTTGAAGATCACGACACCCAGGGTTTCGTTGCCGGCCGACCAGAGGAGGGCCGAAACCGTGAGTTCGTTGAATGCAATGAGGAACACGAGCAGACCACCCGCGGCGGCAGACGGTGCCACCAGCGGGAGCACGATTGTGCGAAGACGGGTGAGCAGACCGGCTCCGGCTGCTTGCGCGGCCTCTTCGAGCGCCCGATCAAGCTGGGAAACCGCATTGAGGACGGGACGCAGCATCACGACCAGGAAGCGCGCCAGATAGGCCACGAAAATGATCCATATCGTGCCGTAAAGGCCCAGCTCCAGGAACGGAATGCGGGTGAATATCAGGATGCACGCGATCGCCAGGACCACCCCCGGAAGGGCGTAGGGAACTTCGACGAGCCCGTCGAACACGCGCAGCAAGCGCGAGTGCCCGCGCGCGATGAGATAGGCGATGGGCAGGCACAGCGCCATCAGGACAACCGCCGCTCCGGACGCGAGCGCGCCGCTATTGACGAAGGCGCGCAAGGTAGCGGGCTGGGAAAACAGCACCTCCTGGTATGCATCCCAGGTCCAGCTTTCCAATGTCAGGGGGACGCCGAACGCGGGGATGACCGATGTCACGAGGAGCGCGGTCAGCGGAAGCACGAGGATTGCGAGGATGATGGCCCACAGCCCCGCCTCGACGAAGGGGCGCAACGGTCCAAGCGCAATAGACAGCGGTCGCCCGCTCATGCCGATCAGCCGATAGGAGCGCGTCGACATCAGCCGGCGGTTCAGCGCGACGCCGGCGATCGCCACGGCGCCGATCAGCACGCCGAGCACGGAGACCTCCGCGAGCACTGTCGATCCGAAGCCGGCGAGTTTTTGATAGATCAGCGTGGGCAGTGTCGTGTAGTTGGCCGGAATGCCGAGCATGGCCGAAATCCCGAAATTGCCCAGCGCCGTCACGAAGGCCATGGCACCACCGGCAATCAGGCCGGGCGTTACCAGCGGGAGCACGATCTGCCACCACACTTGAAGGCCGCGCGCGCCCGACAGCCGGGCGGCCTCGATAAGCTCCGCGGGGATCACGCGCAGATTGGCGCGGACGGTGAGGAACACTATCGAGACGTGCTGAATACCGAGCAGAACAGCGATGCCCCCCGGCGAGTAGAGCGGCTGCGGCGACCCCAGCGGCGGGGCGATGCCCAGGGTCTTGAGCAACACCGAGCTGGGACCCATCGTTTGTACCCAGGCCAATGCCGTGATCTGCGGGGGGATCATCATCGGGATCATCAGCGCGAAGACCAGCACTCCCCTGGCGCGTATATCGGTCAACGCCACGAGAAACGCGAACAGTCCTCCGAGCACCAGGGAGATGACGGTGCCCAGGCCCGCCGTGACCAGGCTGTGACGGAAGGCGGTCCATGTTTCGGGCTGACGCAGGACATCGGCATAGACCGAGAAGGTCACGCCCTGGGACCCGACAATACCCTCGGCCGTCAGGCGGATGACCGGCAGTACCGAAAACACCAGGACGGGAACAAAGACCAGGGGAAGCAACCGGTCCATAGACCGGTTGCCCAAGAGTTGCGCCGAAGCCATGGGTGGGTTACTCAGCGCCGAAGATTTCGGCGAACTGCGCCTTGTTGTCTTCGGCATTGGCCAGAGCTTGTGCCGGGTCGAAATCCATCAGCTCGATCTCGCTGCGCTCGGGGAAGCCCTCAGGCACACCCATGCCATTGCGCGCCGGGATATAGCCCATTTCCAGAATCAGGTCCTGTCCTTCCTGCGAAAGCACGAAGTCGACGAACTTTTGCGCAGGCTCCACATTCTGGGCGTCGGCCATGATCGCAACAGGCTCGGTCACATAGGTCACGCCCTCGTCGGGGAACACGAAGTCAACGGGCGAGCCGTCCTGCTTGCCGCGAATGGCAAGGAAGTCGACGACGACGCCATAGGGCTTCTCGCCCGAGGCAACCGCCTTGAACGTTCCGCCATTACCGCCTTGGGCACGGGCACCATTGGCGGCCAGGGTCTCGTAGAAATCCCAGCCGAGATTGTCGTTGCTGGTGAGGGTGGCAAGCGTGATCAGTGCGGCACCCGAGTAGAGCGGGCTCGGCATGGCGACCATGTTCGCCATGTCGTCCTGCGCCAGGTCGGACCAGGAAGCCGGCGCGGATTCCGCGCCCGTGTTGTAGACCAGCCCGGACGTGATCAGCTTGGTCGAGTAGTAATACCCTTCCGCGTCATAGAGGGCGTCATCGTAGTTTTCCGCTTCGGGGGAATCGTAGGACTGAAGCAGACCGTCCTGCTTCATGCCCTCAAGAGTGACGGTGTCGGCGATCAGCAGCACGTCGGGTGCCTGTGTGCCGGCAGACAACTCCGCGCGCAAGCGCGCCATGAGCTGGGTGGTGCCGTCACGCACCCACTCGACGGTTATGTCCGGGTTCGCAGCTTCGAACGCATCGACGGTGACCTGTGCGTCCTGGTTGGGCTGGCTGGTGTAAAGGCGCAGCGTTTCCTGCGCCATGACGGGAGTGGCGAGCGGCAACGCAGCGACAATGGCCAGTCTGATGAACGGCTTCATGGGAGGTGTCCTTATTTGCTCTTCCGATAGCTTTCGTCTGGCTTTCGCTTTCTTGTCGCGAAGACCCGACACGGAGTGGCAATACATGCCCGACCATGACAGGCGTATGACGGGAACCGCTAAATTTTTTCTGTACCGGCACCCTGGCTTCAGCTATCACTTCGCTGACGTGAACCTCATATGTGCTTTCGTACGAAAATGAATTCGCTGGATAAATTTCTCGAGATAAGCCGGCGTCATGACAGGATCGTCGGCTTGCTCTCGACTTTTGGACTGATCGCCGCGAAAGATCTCGCGAAGATGCTGGAGGTGTCCGTCCAAACGGTGCGCGCAGACCTGCGGCGCCTCCAGCAGGAGGGGCGAATCGTGCGGCGTCACGGCGTTGCCGAACCAACGCCGGCCGGAGAGAACACGTCCTACAAGTATCGCGAGGCTGTGGCACAGGACGACAAATCCCGCATCGCGGCACAGATAGCCAGGATAGTCCCCAACGGCGCGCGGCTGGCGCTGGGAACGGGGACAACCGTGGAAATGGCCGCGCGGGCCTTGTCCGCGCATGTCGGGCTCAGCGTCACGACAAACAGCCTGCACGCGGTCATGGCGCTGCAATCCGCTCCGGACATCAGCATCTCGATGTGCGGAGGAGACGTGCGCCTGCGCGACCTCGATGTCATCGGCGCGGACAGCGTCGAGTTCTTTGGCGCGGTGACGGTCGACTATGCCATCACGAGTGTGGGAGGCATCGGAGAAGATGGCAGTCTGATGGACTACAATCGTTCCGAGGTCCGCACCCGAACGGCTCTGACGAACTGCGGGCGAACCAAGGTACTTGTTGCAGATGCCTCCAAATTTGATCGCACGCCACTGTGCCGGCACGGTCACGCGACGGACTTTGATATCGTCGTCACGACGGCCGCTCCAAGCCCCGCAATCGCGAAAGCACTCGCGGGCGCAAATCGCCAGCTGATCATCGCCGGGTAATCACACACCAAACCGAATTTGAATCCCAAATGTCGCCTGGACCTGGCCGGCCAACTTTCACCGCCTCAGCTCCAAGTGCTAATTTCCCTCCATGAGCGATGAAGAGGTTCAGGACTATCTCTCGGACAAGGATCAACGCGCGGTTCCGCTGTTCATGGCGTTCCGAGACCATGCACGGGCTGCCGGTAAGGGTGTGACGGAGAAAGTCTCGCGCACAATGGTTGCCTGGAAACGCGAACGCACGTTTGCGACAGCCTATGTGAAGGGCAGGTATCTGGAATGCTCGATCGACCTTCTGCATCCCGTCGAACACAAGCACCTGAAGGCCTCGTTTCATACGACGACGAAGGTCGTCACCAATCGCTTCACGCTTGAGCCCGATGAGGAAGTGGACGCGGACATGCAGGCCTGGCTTCGCCAAGCGTTCGCCGACGTGGGACCCGGCACCCGCAACATCTGAGGTTGGGGTCGGGCCCGGAGCGGGCCTTCCGCTGCACGATCCCCCTGCTGAGAGGCGACACGGCGTTAATTCGGAGTGGCTGGAGGGTGTAGCCGGGGATGTTGGCAAGCAGGCGTCGAGGTCTACCGTGCGAAAGACCTCGACATGCTCCACGCCATCTTCACCGCGTCCTGGCCGATCCACGCTCTGCCGTCTCGATGAACTCGCTCCGGAAACCGTCGGGCCACGCCTTGGGCCGAATCAGGCGGTGATCGCGTGCGGAATCGCCAAACCGCGTTTACCCATCAACGGACAATACTGCCGCGAGCCCCTCTTGTAGATCCCTGACGAAATACTCGGGAACCTCCAGCGACGGAAAATGCCCCCCGGTTTCGGCCGACTGCCACCGGACGATGCGGCGGTACCGCTCCTCAGCCCAGGGGCGGGGACACTTTTCGATGTCGCGCGGGTAAATGGTAATCGCCGAGGGAACGTCGACCCGAAGTTCAGGGTCGAACGCGTTAACGCCACCATGGCTTTCATAGTAGATGCGAGCCGCCGATGCGCCGGTCCGCGTCAGCCAGTACAGGGTAACGTCGTCCAGAACGCGATCCCGGGAGATCGTCTCGAACGGGATGTCTTCGGTATCCGTCCACTCGGCAAACTTGTCGAGGATCCAGGCGAGAAGCCCGACCGGCGAATCG
>CAZNHG010000116.1:0-9221 GCA_964572555.1 uncultured Devosiaceae bacterium
TGTTCTTGCGCTTGACCTCGGGGTCGGCCTCGCCCTCGAGTGCGCCGATGAAGATGTCGGGAGCGTCCTCGTGCACCTGAGGTACGTTGTAGTGGTCGCGGAACATGGTGACCACTTCCTCGGCCTCGTTGTGGCGCAACAGGCCATGATCGACGAGGATGCAGGTGAGCTGTTCGCCGATTGCCTCGTGGATGAGGATGGCGGCGACGCTGGAGTCGACACCGCCCGACAACCCGCAGATCACCTTGCCGTCGCCCACCTGCTCGCGGATCTGTTCGATCGCCTGGTCGCGGTAGGCGGCCATTGTCCAGTCGCCCGAACAACCGCAGATGTTGTAGGCGAAGTTCTCGTAGAGCTTCGCGCCGTCCGGCGTGTGATGCACCTCCGGGTGGAACTGGACGGCCCACATGCGGCGTTCTTCGTTGGCGATGATGGCGGCGGGGGCGCCGGGCGAGGTGGCAACCACCTCGAAACCCTCGGGAAGCTCGGTCACGCGGTCACCATGGCTCATCCACACCTGGTGCCGGGAGCCGAGGTCCCACACACCGTCATAGAGCGCGCATTGCTTTTGCGGGGTCAGCATGGCGCGGCCGAACTCGCGGTGATGCCCGCCTTCGACCTTGCCGCCCATCGCCAGGCTCAGCGCCTGTTGTCCGTAGCAGATCCCCAGGACCGGCACGCCCGCCTCGACCAGGCGCGGGTCGAGCGCGGGAGCGTTCTCGTCGAGCACGCTGGCGGGCCCGCCCGACAGGATAATGCCTTTGGGCCGGATGTGGTCCAGCCGGTCCCCGGCGGCCGAGAAGGGATGGATTTCGCAATGGACGCTGAGTTCGCGCAGGCGGCGCGCGATCAACTGCGTCACCTGGGACCCGAAATCGACGATGAGAATAGTTTCGTGCGCTGGCTGGCTCATGGCGAGGCTTTAGCGAGCCTGTGCAGATTGTGCAAGAACACCAACGCCGTTTTGCCGGGCAATGCGACCTGCCCCTTGTGCCGATGCGACCCTGTTGACCTAATTTCATTATACACTTATATAAGCGTATATTGAAATTAAATCCAGACACGTTCAGTGCGGCATCCCTTTTGTGCACCGGCACACACAATGGCACCAGGAGACACTCAATGGATATTACCGATATGGTCGGCGCGGTTCGCCGAACGGTGAAGACCGTCGAGAAGGACGGACAGGAGGCGCGGGTCGTCGTCGCCGAACGGACCTACCCCACGGACATGGACGATCTCTGGAACGCGTTGACCGATCCCGAGCGAATACCGCGCTGGTTCCTGCCCATCTCCGGCGACCTCGAAGTTGGCGGGCGGTTCAAGCTCGAACGCAACGCCGAGGGCCAGGTGCTCAGTTGCGATCCTCCGCGCCAGTTCTCGGTCACCTGGGAATACGCCGGCAATGTCAGTTGGGTCACCGTCTCGCTCAGCGCGCAGGGTGCGGGCGAAACGCATCTGCTGCTCGAACACGTGGCGCATGTGCCAGAAGAGTTCTGGACGCAGTACGGACCGGGCGCCACGGGTGTGGGGTGGGATCTCGGTCTCATGGGGCTCGCACACTACCTTGCAACCGGTGAAAGCATGGTCAGCTCGACGGACGCGGAGAACACATGGGCCGCCTCTTCCGAAGGCCGGCAGTTCATCACGGGGTCGAGCACCGGCTGGGCCGATGCCGCCATTGCGGATGGCGACGATCCCGATCAGGCCCGCAGGGCGGAGGCGAATACGACCGCCTTCTATACCGGTGATCCGGAACCGTCATAATGCACGCGTTCGACGTCCTCGGCGACCCGGTACGCCGGCGCATTCTCGAACTTCTGGCTCAGGAGGAGATGACCTCGGGCGCCGTGGTCGCGGTCATCCG
The DNA here is from genome assembly GCA_964572555.1 of uncultured Devosiaceae bacterium. Classification (GTDB taxonomy): domain Bacteria; phylum Pseudomonadota; class Alphaproteobacteria; order Rhizobiales; family Devosiaceae; genus CAZNHG01. Next base: position 1,868 of record CAZNHG010000116.1, read on the forward strand.
GGAGGAATTCGGAATTTCCCAGGCCGGCGTCTCGCAGCATCTCAAAGTGCTGCGGGACAATGGCTTCGCCACCTCGACGGTCGACGGGAACAAGCGCATCTACGCCCTCGAAACGGAACCGCTCGAACAGGTCGATGAGTGGCTCGATCATTTCCGGCACTTCTGGACTCACAAGCTGGAGGCGCTGGCCACCGAGGTGGCGCGCGGCAAGCGCAAGCGGGGCGCGTAGTCAAATATTGAGTACCACCAAGCGGAACGTCACCCAGCCGATGAAACCCAACCAGATCGCACAGTCCCAGAAGGCGCGGGTCCATTTCGTCGCCGCGCATGTGCACGCCGAGATAACGGCGAATGGCCGCCGACGTGACAACGGCCCAGCACGCCATCCACGGCATGTGAAGCAGACCGAGGCCGGCGCCCACACCCGGTTCAGGATCAGCTGCACGCCCCAGAACACAGGAGTGCCCGCACGGAAGCGCCAACGCATGTGCCAGATGCGCCAGCCGGCCGCCGCCAGGGTGCTATAGGCGATAATCCAAACAGGCGCATACGCCCATTCCGGTGGTGCGAACCAAGGCTTTTCCGGAGCGTCGTACCACTCACCGGGTCGGCCGGCGATGCCCGCCAAAGACCGGCACCGCGATCAAGCCGCCCGAGGACGGCGCGGCTGTTGCTCCGCGGTGCATTATCTCAGTTCCGAGCCACCCCACAAAACCCGCATACTGTCGAACCCGAGCGTTTGACTTGCGCTAGGTTGATACAAGACAAAGGGGCTAACTGTAGGTTCTTAAAAGAAATAGCTATCCGGCTCATCCGCGGCGCGACAGCACCGCCACATAGAAGCCGTCGGAACCGGAGGTGGCCGGGGTCAGCATGAGGCCGCGTGCGGTCGGGATCGTGCGACCGGCAGGCATGTCCGGCAGCACCTGTGCGCCAAGCGTCGCCGGATCGATCGGTTCGAAGTGGGCATTTTCCTGAAGGAACCGCTCGATCTGGGTCTCGTTTTCCTCCGGCAGCAGCGAGCAGGTGATATAAATCAGCCGCCCACCCGGCTTCACGAACGGATGGGCTGTCGCGAGAATTTCCGCCTGTTCCGCCTGCCGCGCGGCGAGCTGGTCGGCGCTCAGGCGCCATTTCGTGTCCGGCCGGCGGCGCCAGGTGCCCGTGCCCGAGCACGGCGCGTCGATCAATACCCGGTCCATGCGTCCGGTCAGGTCCGCCAGCGCGCCGGGCACAGGTTCGAGCACCTGCACATTACGCGCGCCGTTGCGCTTGAGTCGCTCGTGGATCGGCGCCAGGCGCGAGCGATCCGCGTCATAGGCGAAGATCTGCCCCTTGCTGTTCATCGCCGCCGCCATGGCCAGCGTCTTGCCGCCTCCTCCGGCGCACATATCGAGCACTTGCTGGCCCGGCCGCGCGTCGGTGATCAGGGAAACGATCTGGCTGCCCAGATCCTGGATCTCGCACCACCCCTTGCGGAACGCGGCATCGGCCTGCACATTCGGCGTGCGAGCGCTGCCCGTGCCGGCCGGGAGGCGGATGGCGTTCGGCACGTCGGCGATATCTTCGGGCCCGAAGCGATCGAGCGCCTTGAGAACGCGCGCAGCATCCGCCTTGAGCGTGTTCACGCGCATGTCGAGCGCCGGGCGGCCGGTCAGCCCCTGCGCCTCCACGAGCCAGTTGTCGTCGAAGGCGCCTTGCAGCGAGGGCAGAAGCCACCCGGGCAGGTCGGCACGCACAGAATCCGGCGCGCCATCAAGCGGGTTCGCAGCCTCGAGGCGGGCGATCTCATCGTCGGTCAGCGGGTCAGGCGCAAACCGATCGCCGTCGAACAGCGCCGCAAGCTCCGGCGCCGGCATGGCCCAATCCCGCACCGCGACCGAAAGGATAAGCGCCCGCGGACTGTCCGACCCCATGGCGAACCCATGCGAGGCACGCCGCCGCAGCGCATCGTAGACGAGATTGCCGATGGCCGCGCGATCGCCAGAGCCGGCGAAGCGGTGACCAGTGCCCCAGTCCTTAAGGGCAATGGCGACAGGACGATGACGGATGAACACATCCTCGAGGACCTCTATGGCCGCCGCCATGCGCCCGGGCAGTTGCATCGTTCAGCCACCCTGCCCCGGCACGTGGCACGCATTGACCCAGTTGCCGGAGATGTCGCGAAAATCGAAATACTTCAGCGGCCCGCTCGTCTTGATGTCGGTCACCTCAACGCCTTCGGCCGTCAGCGTCTCGTGAAGCTTTTCAGGATCATCGGTCGAAAAGTTGAAAGCGTAATGCGCATCGCGATCCACGACCTCGACCGGATAGAGCGTCAGCGCCGTCTCCCCGCGTCGCTCGCCTGCGAACCGCAGGCCGATATAGCCTGCGGACTCGAACAGCCGCTCCATATCGAACAGGCGCTGATACCATTCGGCCGCCGTCTCGCTGTCGGTTGCGGGCACGAAGATGGTGTCGATGCGATTGACCAGGGTCATGTGGCGCACCCCTTTACAGTGGCTATCGGCCACCGCGATAGTTCGGGCTTTCACGGGTGATGGAAACGTCGTGCACGTGGCTCTCGCCCAGCCCCGCATTGGAGATGCGCACGAAGGTCGCCTTCTCGCGAAATTCCTTGAGGGTGCTCGCGCCGGTGTAGCCCATCGCCGCGCGCAGGCCGCCGGCGAGCTGGTGCAGCACGTTTCCGGTCGCACCCTTGTAGGCCACCTGCCCCTCGATCCCCTCTGGCACCAGCTTCATCTGGTCGTTGACCTCCTGCTGGAAGTAGCGGTCGGCCGAGCCGCGTGCCATGGCGCCCACCGAACCCATGCCGCGATAGGATTTGTAGGAGCGCCCCTGATAGAGATAAACCTCCCCAGGGCTCTCGTCCGTGCCCGCCAGAAGCGAGCCGATCATCGCGACGGAAGCCCCTCCCGCCAATGCCTTGGCCAAATCGCCTGAGAACTTGATTCCGCCGTCCGCAATCACCGGAACGTCACTCTTGTCGGCCTCTTCGGCGCAGCCCATCACTGCAGCGAGCTGGGGCACGCCAACGCCTGCGACGACGCGCGTGGTACAGATCGAGCCCGGCCCAATACCGACCTTGATGGCATCCGCGCCCGCATCGATCAGTGCGCGCGTCGCTTCCGCCGTCGCGACATTGCCGGCGACGATCCGCGTGGCGTTGGAGCGTTTCTTGATCTCGGTCACGGCATCGGTGACGTGCACCGAATGCCCGTGCGCGGTGTCGATGACCAACAAGTCCACGCCCGCATCGATAAGGTGCATCGAGCGGTCGATCCCCTTGTCGCCCACCGTCGAGGCGGCCGCGACACGTAGGCGCCCATGTTCATCCTTGATCGCATCGGGGTTGAGTTGGGCCTTCTCGATGTCCTTCACCGTGATCAGGCCCGTGCAGTTGCCGTCGTCGTCGACCACGAGCAGCTTTTCTATGCGGTTGCTGTGCAACAAGCGCTTGGCATCGTCCTGGCTGACCCCGTCACGCACCGTGATGAGATTGGTGTGGGTCATCAACTCGGATACCTTCTGCCGCTCATTGGTGGCGAAACGCACGTCACGATTGGTCAGGATGCCGACGAGCTTGCCGGTCGTGCGGCCACCTGTGCCGCCATTCTCCACCACCGGAATGCCGGAGATGCGATTGCGGTCCATCAGCGCCAGCGCATCGGCCAAAGTCGCGTCCGGCCCGATGGTGATCGGGTTGACCACCATGCCGCTCTCGAAGCTCTTGACCTGGCGGACCTGCTCGGCCTGCTCCTCCGGCGTCATGTTGCGATGAACAACACCCATGCCCCCGGCCTGGGCCAATGCGATCGCCATATCGCTTTCGGTGACCGTGTCCATCGCCGAGGACAGGATCGGCAGATTCAGCTCGATATCCTTGGTCACCCTGGTGCGGATATCGACCGCCGTGGGCAGCACGTCGGAGCGGGCGGGCTGGAGCAGCACGTCATCGAACGTGAGCGCCGAGTCGCCAGTGATGGATGAGATAATCTTCGCCAAGGCCAGACCCTCCGTGCCCTCGTCGCATTGCGCAAAATCGTGGAATCGAACCGGGCAAACGGGAATCGCTCCGGTCTCGGGTTGGCGAGGGTGAATACCATCTGCCCGGCGGTTTGGCTAGCCGGAGTGCCGCGGCCGCATCCCGTCCCAGTTCAAGGCGCTCGCCCCAAAAGTTCCTGCCTGACGGAGACAAGGCCGCGGGAACGTGCTAGGTAGCAGCTTCCCGTTGTCGCGCAAGCACTTACCGGACTCGCCTGGTGAACCGCATCACGCCAATCATACTGGCGGTGGCCCTGTTCATGGAGATGATGGACTCCACCGTCATCGCCACGTCCCTGCCCGCCATCGCTGCCGATATCGGCACCGAGCCCATTGCCCTCAAGCTCGCCATGACCGCCTACCTTGTGTCACTGGCGATCTTCATACCCTTGAGCGGCTGGATGGCCGACCGCTTCGGTGCGCGCCGCGTGTTTCGCGTGGCGATCGTCGTCTTCATGCTGGGCTCGCTGCTATGCGCTATCTCGGGGTCGCTGATCCAGTTTGTCGGAGCCCGGTTCTTCCAGGGCATGGGCGGCGCCATGATGACGCCGCTCGCCCGGCTGGTGCTGGTACGGGCGACGCCGCGCGAACAGCTCGTGCCCGCCATGGCCTGGTTGACGATTCCCGCCCTGATGGGTCCGGTGGTCGGCCCGCCCGTCGGCGGGTTCCTGACCACGTTCCTGTCGTGGCACTGGATCTTTTTGATCAACATTCCCATCGGTACGCTGGGGATCGTGCTGGCGACGCTCTATCTGCCGCGGATCGAACCGCGTCCCGCAGGCCGGCTGGACTGGCGCGGCTTTTTTCTCATCGGTACCGCTTTTGCCGGGGTCATCTTCGGCCTGTCGGTCGTCAGCCTGCCGGTCCTGCCGCCCGCCGTTGGGATCATGGCAACTCTTGCGGGTGCGGCAGCGCTCGCCGCCTATGTTCGTCATTCGCGACGGACGGAGAATCCGCTGCTGGATCTGCGGATTTTCGAGGACACGATGTTCCGCACCGCCATCATCGGCGGCGTATTGTTGCGCGTCGGCATGGGTGCGATGCCATTCCTCTTCCCGCTCATGCTGCAGCTCGGTTTCGGCATGACGCCGTTCGAGACCGGCCTGATCATGCTGTTCCAGGCGGCCGCCGCGGTCTTCGCCAAGTTCTTTGCCAGCCGCCTCTTCGCCACGTTCGGCTTCCGCTCGCTGCTCATGGCCATGACGATGCTCTCGGCCCTGCTGCTCGCTGCGAACGGCCTGTTTATCTCCACGACGCCGGTGTGGGTCATGATCGCGGTCATGCTCTCGGGCGGCCTCGTGCGCTCGACGTTTTTCACGGGCATCAACGCCATGTACTTTGCCGAAATTCCCGACGAACTCGCCAGCCAGGCGACGGCCCTTACCAGCGTCGCGACCCATCTCAGCTTTGCCATTGGCGTTGCCCTTGCCGGCGGAGTGCTCGAAGTGCTCACGATAGGGGGCCAGGACATCGGCGTCCCCGCGTTCCACACCGCCTTCTTCATCGTCGCGGGCATTTCAGCGTTGTCGGTCATTCCCTTCACCTTCCTTTCCCGCGACGCCGGCAGCAGCGTCTCCGGCCATGGCCGGCGGGCCCTTCGGGAGGATGAGGGGAGCGCGCTCAGCGGCGAGTGAGGATTTGGCCCCGGCGCCGCCCACACACCGCAGCTTCACCCCGCACCTGCTCCGGGGGCAGCGAAGCACGAGGATTTGGCCAAGGCGGCGCTACCCCTTGAACCCGCGCGCAATCAGATACGTCTCCGACGAATCCGCACGGCTGGCCGGAGGTTTGGCGTGGAAGGTCGAGGTGAAGTTGCGCTTGAGCTCTGCGAGCAGCTGATGCTCGGTCCCGCCCTGGAAAACCTTGGCAACGAAGGTTCCGCCCGGCGCCAGGACATCGATGGCGAACTCCGCCGCCATTTCGACGAGCCCGATGATGCGCAGGTGATCGGTCTGCTTGTGGCCCGTCGTGGGCGCGGCCATGTCGGAAAGGACGAGGTCGACCTTGTGCCCGCCCAGCGCATCGAGCAGTGCCTGCGGGGCGTCGTCGTCGGTGAAATCCTTTTGCAGGATCACCGTGCCGGGCACCTCATCGACCTCGAGATAATCGATGCCCACGATGGTTGGCGCCTCGGGCTTCGAGCCGACGGCCTGCGCGGCGACCTGCAGCCAGCCGCCGGGCGCGCAGCCGAGATCGACCACCCGCATGCCGGGCTTGAGGAGCTTGTGCTTCTCGTCGATCTCCAGAAGCTTGTAGGCGGCGCGGGAGCGATAGCCGTCCGCCCGCGCCTTGGTCACATAGGGGTCGTTGAGCTGGCGCTGCAGCCATCGGGTCGAGGACGTCTTGCGCCCGCGTGCCGTCTTCACGCGGGTTTTCAGGCCCTTTTCCGCGCGGGCATTGGTGCCCGGCTTGCTGCCGCCGGTCTTGCTGCCTCTAGCCATTGGCCCGTGCCTTGTTCATACGCCGGCCGCGGCGGCTCCAGGCCTTGTCGGCGTCCATCAGCGAGATCAGGATACCTTCGCGCAGGCCCCGGTCCGCAACGCGGATCCGGTCGGTCTGCCATTCGCGCCGGATCGCCTCGAAGATCGCGCACCCCGGAATCACCAGGTCGGCCCGATCGCGCCCGATGCAGGGGTGACCGCGGCGCTTGTCGTAGGCCATGGCGAGCAGCACGCGCATGGTGTCGCTCACGTCCTCGTTGCGCATCCACAGCCCGTCGACCTTGGCTCGCTCGTAGCGGTCGAGCCCGAGATAGAGCCCGGCGAGCGTCGTTACCGTTCCCGAGGTGCCGATGAGATGGACGGGATGCTCCTGGATCATGCGCCGCAGCTTGTCGCGCCCGCGGAACTGGCGCAGGTGCTGGGCGACGTACGCCACCATGTCCTCGAAGATCTCGGGGGTGACGTCGATACCGCCAAATTTCTCGGCAATCGTCACCACCCCAACCGGCAGCGATTGCCAGGACCGGATGGCGGCGGACATCTTGCCCTGCGCCTTGGGGCGGCCGCCACGGAAATCGAGCCAGGCCAGTTCGGACGAGCCGCCGCCGATATCGAACATCAGCGCACCCTTGGCACTCGATTCGATCAAATCCGCGCAGCCCGTCACCGCCAGTTCGGCCTCGGTCCGCTGGTTGACAATCTCAAGCTCGAGACCGAGCTGATCGCGCACGCGATTGAGAAAATCCGGAGCGTTCGACGCGGAGCGGCAGGCCTGGGTTGCGATCAGCCGCATGCGGCGAGGCTCGTGCTGGGCGATCTTGTTGCGGCACTGGTCGAGTGCGTCGAGCGTGCGCTCTATCGCCTCGTCG
>CAZNHG010000117.1:0-9169 GCA_964572555.1 uncultured Devosiaceae bacterium
GCTGCCGGCCTGCCAGTGCTGAAGCTGGCAGCCGCCGCAGGCACCGAAATGCGGACAGGGCGGCGCGACGCGCTCGGGCGATGGGTCAACGATCCCGACAAGCTGCGCCCGCTTGCCGGCGACTTCGGCGCGCACCGTTTCCCCGGGCAGCGTGCAGGGCACGTAGATCGGGCCGCTCTCGCCGTGCGCGATGCCGTCGCCACGGGCGCCCATTTCCAGGATTTCAAGCGTTTGCGCCGCCGCCATGCGCGCCCAGCCTTTCGTTTCGGATGGACGCGTTGTGGCCCATGCCGGCCGGTCTGGCAACCGGGTCAGGCGCTGCGCCGGGTCCCGCCGGGCCCGGGGTCACGGACGCGCAGCGTATCAGCCGCTTGCCGGAGCCGCGCAGCCGCATCGGGTTCTTCGGCCAGTTGCGCGAGCGCTGCATCGATGGCGGCAGGCGGCGCGGTGAGACGTTGAGCGACGGGAACCGGCTTGCCGAGGATGAAGCCCTGGATCTCGTGGCAGCCCCGGGAGGCGAGAAGGCGGACCTCCTCGATGCGCTCCACGCCTTCGGCGACGATGTTCATGTCGAGCGCTCGGCCCAGCCGGATGATCGTGTCGACGATCGCCAGGGCGTCCTCGTCCTCGGACACATCCTGCAGGAAGGATCGATCGATCTTGATGGTATCGAAGGGGTAGCGGCTGAGATAGCCCAGCGACGAATAGCCCGTGCCGAAATCGTCGAGTGCCACGCGGATGCCGAGCTGCTTGAGATTCTTGAGCACGCTCACCGCCCGCTTGTCGTCGTCGATGAGCACGCTTTCGGTGATCTCGATCTCCAGCCGCTCGGCGGCGAGTCCGGTCTCGCGCAGCACCGTGCCGACGGTTTCGACGAACTGGCGGTCGCGAAACTGCAGGGGGCTGACGTTGACGCTGACCGAAGCGCCGTCGAGATGGGCGACCGCCAGCCGGCAGGCCTCGCGCAGTACCCAGGTGCCGATGGGCACGATCTTGCCCGAGTGCTCGGCGACCGGGATGAAATCGGCGGGGCTGATCAGGCCGTGTTCATGGTGATGCCAGCGGATCAGCGCTTCGTAGCCGCTCAGGCCGGCACTGGCCACGTCGAGCCGGGGCTGGAAGTGAAGCGCGAACTCGCCGTTCTCGAGGGCGGGCATCAGGTCGGCGTCGAGCATCTGGCGGTGCCTGAGTTCGGCGTCCATGCCGGGCTCGAACACGGCATAACGGTTCCGGCCCTCGTTCTTGGCGTGATAGAGCGCGGTGTCGGCGCGCGTGACGAGCTGGACCCCCTGCAAGCCGTCGCGCGGGCAGACGGCGACCCCCACGCTGGTGCCTGCCCGTATCCTGACGCCATTGGCCGCCGCGATGGGCGTGGCGAGTTCCGTCACGATCCGGTGCGCCAGCTCCTCGGCCTGGTTGGCGAACTCGACATTCCCCTGCAGCACGGCGAACTCGTCACCCCCCAGCCGGGCGACCATGTCGTCGGCGCGCGTCAGGCCACGCAGGCGCTCGGCGGTGACCTTGATCACCTCATCGCCCGCGGGGTGGCCGTGCAGATCGTTGATGTCCTTGAAGTTATCGAGATCGACCATGACGACTGCCGAGGAGATGCCGCTGGCAACGGTGCCGCGGATCATCTCGTCGAGCTTCTGGTTGAACAGGGCCCGATTGGGCAGGTTGGTCAGCGGATCGTGCTGGGCGAGGAAGCGGATCTGGTCCTCGGCCCGCTTGCGGTCGCGCAGATCGATGATGGCGCTGACCCGCGTACGCGTGCCGCGATAGATGATGTCGCGCCCGCGCAACTCGACGGGAATGTGCGTGCCCTGTTCATCGAGCAGCTCCACCTCGGTCGGCTCTTCGCCGCCGTTGGCGAGGCGCTCGGCGATATGCGCGCGGTGCTCGGGAGCAATGAAGTCGTAGACCGAACGGCCCTTCAACGCGTCCATCGGCAGCCCAAGCAATTTCTCGAGCGAGGCGTTGCCGTCGACGACCTCCCCCTCCACCGAAATGCACAGTGCCTCGAAGGTGGCGTCGGCGAGCGCGGCGAGGCGCTCCGCCTCCTCATCGGAGCGGCGCAGGTCGGCAGCCCTGGAGCGTTCGATCTCCTCGCGCTGCAAGTTGTCGAGGAGCTGGTTGAACGTCCGGGTGAGCGTTTCCGCCTCGTCTCCCGGTTCGACGGCGAGACGGGCGTCGAGGTCGGCGGTACCACGCACCAGGCTGTCCAGCGCCTGTTCGACATGCCCGACCCCGAGGCGTGTCGCGTGCTCGGCCTCGTTGAGCCCGCGCTCTTCCGACGGCGCGTCGACACGCACCTTGAGCAGACGATCGAGCAGCACGAACAGCGCTAGCCCGAGAATGAAGGTCCAGGCGAAATTGAGCCCGATACCGAGCGCCTGGATGCCGAGCTGTCCGAGCCGTGTCGTGGCGGGAAGCATCTCCATGGGAGCAAGGAGGGCGAGCAGGAGCGTGCCCACGACGCCCGCGAAACCGTGCACGCCGATGGCGCCGACCGCATCGTCGATGCGCAGGCGCTTCTCCAGAACGTCATTGCCGGCAACCGCGGCAATGCCCGCGACGGTGCCGACCAGGGCCGAAGTGGCCGGATTGAGAACCGCGCATCCGGCGGTGATGCCGACCAGTCCGCCGAGCAGCCCGTTCACGGCCTTCTCCGGCAGGATCACCTCATCCTGCCGCCAGCCGAGCAGATAACCCACGGCCGCCCCGGCCGCTCCGGCGACCACGGTGTTGAGAACGATCCCGGCAATGGCCGGGGATGCGGCGAGCGTGGAGCCACCATTGAACCCGATCCAGCCGAAGAGCAGCAGCAACGCCCCTGCCGTGGCGAGCACGGGGCTGTGCCCGGCGATGCGTACGGGCTTGCCGTCGGCCCCGAAGCGGCCGATGCGCGGGCCCAGCACCAGGCAGGCGGCCAGCGCCACCCAGGCGCCGCTGGCATGCACCACCGTCGAGCCGGCGAAATCGACAAACCCCATGTTGGCGAGGAATGCCCCGGCGCTCGGCCCCAACGCACTGCCCCAGGCCCAGTGCGCGAAGACGGGATAGATCAGCCCCGCCATGACGATGGAGCCGATGACATAGGCGGGCAGTTTCATGCGCTCTGCCACCGCGCCCGAGACGATGGTGGCGGCGGTGCCGCAGAACATGACCTGGAAGACGAAGAAGCCGGCGGTCCACGGGTCGATGCCGGTGAGCATCAAAAGGCTCGTGTCGATCCCCACCGGCAGGCTCATCGTGCCCGTGCCGAAGGCGAACATGAAGCCGAATGCGGCGAAGGTCAGCACCGAGAAGATGAAATCGAGAAGGTTTTTCTGGGCGACGTTGATCGAGTTCTTCGAACGCACCATGCCGGCTTCGAGCAGCAGAAACCCGATCTGCATCATCATCACCAGTGCAGCGGCGACGAGCATCCAGACCATGTCGGCCTGCCGGGTAACCGTCTCCATCGCCGCGCCGCCCGACTGGGCCACGGCCGTGCCGGCGCCCATAACAGCGGGCAGCACGATGATGAGCCGCACAAAGACATTCGGCATTCGCACGATCGTCCCCCGGATACCGCGATGATGATTGCCAAGGGGTATCGGCAAGTCTTTAAGAAAGCTTTAGATGGAAAGGTCGTAAATGCCTATATTTCAGGCAGTTAACCATTGCCCACCGATCAGGCGACGGCACTTTCGTGCAGGCCGTGGTTGATCAGGAAGCGCGCGAAGAGAGGCAGGCTGGCCGCGCCGAGAACCCGCGCGTTCGCTCCCACCGCCGCGGCCCGGATGTCGGGCATGGCGATGCCCTGGGTGTCGAGTCCGGCAAGCTTTTGCCGGGCCGTTTCGACGATGCGGGTCTTCACGCGCTCCGGGAATCCGCCCTCGATGAGCACCGCCTCGAAGTCGATGACCGCGCACACCGAGACGGCGGCAAGTGCCAGACCCTCCGCCGTGGCATCGATCCATTCAGCCAGATGCGGCTCGAACCCGTCCCAGCCATCGGGCTGGAGCCACAGGGGCGAGGGATCGATCCCCGCCTTCTTGAGCATGGACTCGAGCACGAAGATCGAGGCGCAGTCGATGAGCTGGCGCGGCCGGCCGCGGTCGGGGCTGACCGGCAGTGTGCCGAAGGCGCCGGCATTGCCGGTGCGGCCGGTGAACATCGCATCGTTGAGCACCACGCCCCCGCCCACGAACGAGCCGACGAAGAAATAGGCGAAGCTGGTGAACTCGCTGCCTCGGCCCAGCACGTTTTCGGCGCTGCACGCACAGCTCGCGTCGTTCTCGATGAACACGGGCAGATCGGAGATTTCCGCGATCGCCTCGGTGAAGCTGAACGTGCGCCAGGCCTCCATCTCCGCCTTGGGGGCGCCCAACCGGTCGCGCCACTTCCACAGCTCGAACGGCGCGGCGATGCCGATTCCCGCGATGCGGCTGCGCTGGCGCGCGTCGAGCAGGTCCTCGATCGCATCCAGCCCCTTTTTCAGGAAGTCCATCAGCGCGCCGGGCAGCGGATAGGGATAGGTGAGATGGTTCTCCATCCGCACCGCGCCGGCGAAATCCATGAGGACGAGGTCCGCGCGGCGCCGGCCGATCTTGAGGCCAATGAAGAACACGCCATCGGGATCGAGGGTCATCGGGATCGAGGGCTGGCCGATACGGCCCCGCTGCGGCTCGCCGCGTGCCAGAAGACCCTCCTCCTCGAGCCCGCGGACGATGACCGAGATGGTCTGCGCCGAAAGGCCCGTCAGCCGGCTGAGATCGGACTTGGCGAGTGCCCCGTCGCGGCGCAGCAGCGTCAGGATCAGCCGCTCGTTGTTGGCGCGCATGCCGCTCTGGTTGGTCCCGCGCAACGAACGGACCGTCCCGCCGCTTCCAGCAGCCGTGTCGCGGGAATCCGATTGAGCCAAGGCTTGCAGCCTCCTCCCCTTGCGCCCACCCGGCACGTGCGGACAGGCTTGTTGCGCGGCAGTCTGGGCCGCGCGCCGTCCACCTGTCAATAAATAAATCACAGTGAATTAGTTATTGACAGGTGTGCGCCGATGGTGTTCCGTTTCACCATGTTCGGACATCAGGCGGGAGGAGAAGCCGCCGGCGCCGAACCTTACCGCACCAACCCGCTCAGAGCGGGATATGTGTGTTCAATAGAGTTTCGAACTCTGGGAGGATCATTGTGAAAAAGACCATTCTCGCCGCAGCTGCGGCCACTGTGGCGTTCGCCGCCGCATCCGCCGGCACGGTCGCTCCGGCCGTCGCCCAGGAGGACGGCGTCAGCGCCTGCCTGATCACCAAGACCGACATCAATCCCTTCTTCGTCAAGATGAAGGAAGGCGCCACCGCCAAGGCCGAGGAACTCGGCGTGGAGCTGTCGACCTTCGCAGGCCGCGTTGACGGCGATCACGAGACCCAGCAGCAGGCCATGGAAACCTGCATCGCCGACGGGGTGGACGGCGTCCTGATCACCGCTTCGGACACCGAAGCCATCGTGCCCATTGTCCAGCGCGCCCGCGACGAGGGTATCCTGGTGATCGCGCTCGACACGCCGCTCAACCCGATCGATGCGGCCGACGCCACCTTCGCCACCGACAACTTCGAGGCGGGCCGGCTGATCGGTGCCTGGGCCGCCGCCAAACTCGGTGACGCGGCCGCCGACGCGCGCATCGCATTCCTCGACCTCAACGAGAGCCAACCGACCGTGGGCGTTCTGCGCGACCAGGGCTTCATGGAAGGCTTCGGGATCGATACCGCCGACCCCAACATCTGGGGTGACGAGGACGATCCGCGCATCGTCGGCCACGAGGCGACGTCGGGTAACGAGGAAGGCGGCCGCCGGGCCATGGAGAACCTTCTCCAGGTCGATCCGGACCTCAACGTCGTCTACACCATCAACGAGCCGGCCGCCGCCGGTGCCTACGAGGCACTGAACGCGTTCGGCAAGGCCGAGCAGGCGACCATCGTGTCCGTCGACGGCGGCTGCCCCGGCGTCCAGAACGTTTCCGAGGGCATCATCGGGGCCACCTCGCAGCAGTATCCGCTGCTCATGGCTTCGATGGGAATCGAGGCCATCGCCCAGTACGCCGAGGACGGCACCGTGCCGCAGCCCAGCGAAGGCCTGGATTTCTTCAACACCGGCGTGAACCTGGTAACCGACGATCCGGTCGAGGGCATCCCCTCCATTTCGGTCGAGGAAGGGCTCGATCGCTGCTGGGGCTGACCCCCGCAATTCGCCACGGACGGGCGGCCCGGTGCCGCCCGCCCTCCAGCGGGCCTTCTCACAGGTGAGACCGAGACATGGCTGAAACACATGACGACGGGGCGGCCGAGTTCGCCCGTTTCGAACATCACGGAGGCGGGCCGCTCATGGCCCTCCAGCGCTTCCTGCACGCCAACCCGACGATGGTCCCGTTCATCGTGCTCGTGCTGTCCACGGCGGTGTTCGGGCTGATCGCGCCGAACTTCTTCTCGCCGTTCAACCTGTCGCTGATCATGCAGCAGGTGGCGATCGTGGGCACGCTCGCCGCCGCGCAGAGCCTGGTCATCCTGACCGCGGGCATCGACCTGTCGGTTGCAGCGGTCATGGTGATGATCTCGGTGATCATGGGGCGGCTGGGCGTCGAATTCGGCGTGCCGGTCGAGCTCGCCATCGTCTTCGGACTGCTCTGCGGGCTGGGCACCGGGGCGGTGAACGGGCTGCTGGTCACGATCGTGCGCCTGCCGCCGTTCATCACCACGCTGGGCACGTGGAACGTCTTCCTGGCGCTCAACTACTATTTCTCCGGACGCGAGACGATCCGTTCGCAAACCCTCGATTCGCAAGCGCCCCTGCTCAAGCTCTTCGGCGAGCGCTTCGAGGTCGGCGGGGCCGTGCTCACATGGGGCGTGGTGCTGATGGTCGTGATTTTCGCGGTGCTCTGGTACGTGTTGCAGCATACCGCCTGGGGCCGCCGGGTCTATGCCGTGGGCGACGACAAGGAGGCAGCCGAGCTCGCCGGCATCCGCACTAGCCGCACGCTTATCTCGGTCTACATGGTCGCGGGCTTCATCGTCGCTCTGGCCGCCTGGTCGTCGATCGGGCGCGTGGGGTCGGTCTCGCCCACTTCGTTCTTCGAGGCCAACCTTCAATCGATTACCGCCGTGGTGATCGGGGGCATCTCGCTGTTCGGCGGGCGCGGCTCGATCCTGGGGCCCATGCTGGGGGCGCTGATCGTGGGCGTGTTCAACTCGGGGCTGCGGCTCGCGGGCGTCGACGTCCTCTGGCAGCTCTTCGCCACCGGCTGGCTCATCATTCTCGCGGTCGCGATCGATCAGTGGATCAGAAAGGTATCGGCATGAGTGAGGAACCGATTCTCAAGGCACGCGGCATCGTCAAGCGCTACGGCCACGTGGTCGCGCTCGATCATGCCGACTTCGACCTCTATCCCGGCGAGGTGCTCGCCGTGATCGGCGACAACGGCGCGGGCAAGTCCACGCTCATCAAGGCGCTGTCCGGCGCCATCCAGATCGACGGGGGCGACATGCGGCTCAACGGCCAGCCGATGCATTTCGCCACGCCCCATGCGGCGCGCCATGCGGGCATCGAGACGGTCTATCAGACGCTGGCGCTTTCCCCCGCCCTGTCGATCACCGACAACATGTTCGTGGGGCGCGAAATCCGCAAGAAGGGGATCATGGGGAGCATGTTCAAGATGCTCGACCGCAAGGAGATGGAGCGCGTGGCGCGCCAGCGGCTGAGCGAGTTGGGGCTTCTCACCATCCAGAACATCTCCCAGGCGGTGGAAACGCTGACGGGCGGTCAGCGCCAGGGCGTCGCCGTCGCCCGGGCCGTCTCCTTCGGCTCGAAAGTGGTGATCATGGACGAGCCCACCGCCGCCCTCGGGGTGAAGGAGAGCAATCGCGTGCTCGATCTCATCCGGGACGTGCGCGCGAGCGGGGTTCCCATCGTTCTGATCTCGCACAACATGCCGCACGTGTTCGAGGTGGCCGACCGCATCCATGTCCACCGGCTGGGACGGCGGCTGTGCGTGATCGATCCCAAGGACTACACCATGTCAGACGCCGTGGCCTTCATGACCGGCGCCAAGGAACCGCCCGAGGAAGCCGAGGCGGCCTGATCCCGTTACCCGACGGGCGCATTTCGTTGAACCCTTGCGGGCGGCACCGCGTCTCTCCCCGGTGAGGGTCGGCCCGCCCGCAAGGTCTGCCAAAGCGTACCCCAGGGTCGATCCGACACAGACAGCCCGGTTCCGACGGGCTTTTTGCAAAGGAGAGACCCATGACCAAAGCCAGCATTATCGCCATCGCTCTCGCCGCCACGGTCACCGCCGGCACCGCGGCCCAGGCCGCTCCGGATCTGCCGATCCTGGTGGACAAGCACTACGAGCTGAAGAACCCCTCCGGCCCCGTCGAGGCGGCGAAAGGCCCTGAATACCGGGTGATGCCCTCGGCGGAGATCGACCGGTTCAAGGACATGCCCAAGCCCAACGAGGGGATTATCGGCGGCGGTGTCCTGCACTGACCGGCACACAGGCATCAAACGAAGAAGGCGGACCCTCGGGCCCGCCTTCTTTTTTTCGCATACGAACGCCCTGCGGCCTACATATCGCCGCCGAGCGCCTGATCGGTGATCTCGTGGGTCCAGGCCGCTTCGCCCGGATCCTCGGTGATGACCGGGTCGGAGCCGCCCGACATCAGCGAATCCACCGTCGTCTGGAAGGCCTCGGGGTCGAGTTCACCGTTCGAACCGGCAGTCAGCTTGGCGATCTCGCCCATCATGCGCTTCTGGTGCTTTTCCGTCTGGGCACCGGTAGCGTCGTTCTCGAGAACGATCATCGCCGCCTCGTCCGGGTTCTCCTCGGCCCACTTCCAGCCTTCCATCGAGGCGCGGACGAACCTGGCCATCTTGTCGGCGAAGGCCTCGTCCTGAAGGTTCTCGTCGAGCACGTAGAGCCCGTCCTCCAGGGTAGCGACGCCGTGGTCGGTGTAGTTGAAGTTCACGAGTTCGTCCTCGGAAATCCCCGCGTCGATGACCTGCCAGTACTCGTTGTAGGTCATGGTCGAGATGCAGTCGGCCTGCCCCTGCAGCAGCGGGTCGACGTTGAAGCCCTGCTTGAGGACCTCGACCCCCTCTGCGCTGCCATCAGTCGGGATGCCGAGCGACGCCATGTAGGCGT
>CAZNHG010000118.1:0-9026 GCA_964572555.1 uncultured Devosiaceae bacterium
GACCACCACCTCGAGAGCCCCGTCCTTGCGCAGGAAATCAGGGGTGAGAATCTCGATGGTCGTTCCCGGGCAGCGAGCGCGAATGGCGTTGATCACGTCCGCGAAGTGCTGCGCGCCGCCGTCCGCGAGGTCGTCGCGATCGACCGAGGTGATCACGACATGCTTGAGTTCGAGCTTTTCGACCGCCGTCGCGACATGCTCGGGCTCTTCGGGATCGAGCGCCGTCGGCAAGCCGGTGCGGATGTTACAGAAAGCACAGGCACGCGTGCAGATTTCGCCCATGATCATCATGGTGGCGTGCTTTTTCGACCAGCACTCGCCGATATTGGGACAGCCCGCCTCCTCGCACACGGTGACGAGGTTGTTGTCGCGCACGACCTTCTTGGTCTCGCGATAGATCTCCGAGCCCGGAGCCTTGACGCGAATCCAGTCCGGCTTGCGCAATACCTCGGTGTCCGGGCGATGCGCCTTCTCCGGGTGCCGCGGCTTCTCGGCAGTCTTGTCGATAAGCGTAACCAATGAACTTCCCTACCTGGCGATGAACCGGGAAATCACGATGACGAGGGCCGCACCGACCGCGGCGACGAGGATTTCCCGTATCCAGTAATTGTCGATCGGAATTCTAATTCCGACGGCGCTGAACAGATAGCCCCCGACGACCGAGCCGATCATGCCCACGATGATGTAGCGCACGATCCCCTTGCCGCCGAGGATCAGGCTGGCGATCCAGCCGGCCGCAAGGCCGACCAGCGCCCATACGATAAGTGCCTCCAGCATTCAGCCCGCCTGTCTCAGGCCCGGCTCTTGATGGCGCGATAGCCCCAGATCAGGGCACAGGCACCGACGATACCGGCAATGAGCTGCCAGATGATCCCGCCACCGGCCGGGGTGATGAAGAACGACAGGATGAGGTTGAGAATGAAGGCGCCCGCGACGCCGAGAGCGATGTTGGTCAGCATCCCGTGGTCGGCGTTCATGATCTTTTCGGCAATGAAACCGGCTACGCCGCCGATGATGATGGCAAGAATGAAACCCCACATAGCGCTTTCCTTTGCTTCACGAGTAGTGTCTCAGATATTGAGTGCCCGGTCGTAGGCGTCAAGGACACTCTCTTTCATCGATTCCGACAGGGTCGGGTGCGGGAAGATGGTGTGCATGAGTTCTTCTTCCGTCGTCTCCAGGTTCATGGCCACGACAAAACCCTGAATGAGTTCGGTGACTTCCGCACCGACCATGTGGGCGCCCAGAAGCTCGCCCGTCTTGGCGTCGAACACGGTCTTGCACAAACCGTCGGGCTCGCCCAGCGCCACGGCCTTGCCGTTGCCCACGAAGGGGAAGCGGCCGACCTTGACCTCGCGCCCGGCCTCCTTGGCCTGCGCTTCGGTCATGCCTACGCTGGCCACCTGCGGCTCGCAATAGGTGCACCCCGGAATCTTGTTGGTATCAAGGCCGTGGACCTTCTGTCCCGCAATCGTCTCGGCGCAGATAACGCCCTCGTGCTCTGCCTTGTGCGCGAGCATGGGCGGGCCGGCGACGTCGCCTATGGCATAGATGCCCTCGACGTTGGTCCGTCCGTGCCCGTCGATGGAGATGCACCCGCGATCCGTCTTCACGCCGAGCTTTTCCAGCCCGAGATTCTCGATGTTGCCCTGCACACCGACCGCCGAAATCAGTATGTCGGCGCTGATCTTCTCGGCCTTGCCATTCTTCGGCGTGACATGGGCGACGATGCCGTCCTTCGACTTTTCGACCTTTTCCACCTTTGTGTCGGTCAGGATGCGCATGCCGCGCTTCTCGAAGCGCTTGCGCGCCTGGGTGGCAACCTCGGCATCCTCGACCGGCATGACCTGCGGCAAAAGCTCCACGACAGTCACTTCGGCGCCCAGCGAGCGGTAGAAGGAGGCGAACTCGATGCCGATGGCGCCCGAGCCCATGACGACAAGCGACTTGGGCGTCTTCTCGGGCTTCATCGCCTCGAAATAGGTCCAGATCCTGTCGCCGTCCGGCTCGATACCCGGCAGAACACGCGGGCGGGCGCCCGTCGCGATGATGATATTCTTGGCCTTGTAGGTCCCCTCGCCCAGTGTGCCCTTGGGCGGATTGTTCTGCGGCTGGACGATTTCCTTTTTCGTCGCGGTGACGGTCACCTCGCCCTTTTTCGGGATGCTCGCCTCGCCCCAGATGACGTCGACCTTGTTCTTTTTCATCAGGAATCCGACGCCGTTGTTCATCTGGGCGCTGACGGCCCGCGAGCGCTTCACAACGGCCGTGATATCGGCGTCGAACTTGTCGGCGCTCAGCCCGTATTCCTTGGCGTGGGCCATGTGGTTGTAGACCTCGGCCGAGCGCAGCAACGCCTTGGTGGGAATGCAGCCCCAGTTGAGGCAAATCCCGCCCATGTGCTCGCGTTCGACGATCGCGGCCTTCAGCCCCAGCTGCGCGGCGCGGATGGCCGCGATGTAGCCGCCGGGGCCGGAGCCGATTACGATGACGTCGTAGGAGTCTGCCATTGATCGAACCTCGTTTGCGGGCCGGCCCTAGCGGGCCAGGCCCAGAATCTGCTTGACGACCGGCACCATGGCCTCGCCGATGGCGCGGGTGTTGGGACCGTCGAGATGTACGCCGTCCTTGGGCGATGCCTTGGCGTATTCAGCCGCATCGAAGAAATGCACGCCCGCCTCGTCTGCCCGGCGCTTGTAGAGCTCGCCCAGGCGCAGCGATTGGCTGACGCCATCACCGAACATCTCGGCGAACTCGGCATCGTCCGTATTCACCGCATGCGGCGGGGAGACGATCAGGATTTCCGGCTGGACATCCTCGGGCCGGACGAAATGCCCGCGCACCACCTCGATCAGCCGGCGCACGCCATAGGACGCGGTGAGCGCACTGCCGTGGATGGCCGGCTTGAGGTCGTTGGTGCCCAGCATGATGATTGCCAGGTCGAGCGGGGCATGGCTGGCGAGAAAGATCGGCAGCGTGCGCGCGCCATTGCGGTCGGCATTGGACGTGCCGTCGTCGAACGCCGTGGTGCGGCCACCGAGACCCTCGGCAATCACATGCGTGCCGTCACCCAGCCCCTTGCCGAGGGCCGTCGGCCAGCGGTCGTCGAGCGGCAGTCGGCCGCCGGTGTCCGGATCGGCGCCATGGGTCAGGCTGTCGCCGTAGCAGAGAATGGTTTTCATGCGCAGCGTTCCTCAGGCCAGCATCATCACGGGCTGTTCGATCAGCTTCTTGAACGCGCCCAGCACCTCGGCCCCGAGCGCACCGTCCACCGACCGGTGATCGCAGGACAGGGTGACGGTCATGAAGGTGCCCACCTTGATCTCGCCGTTGTCGGGGTAGACCCGCTCCTCGCCGACCCCGACCGCCAGGATCGTGCCGTGCGGCGGGTTGATGACCGCGCCGAAGTCCTTGATGCCGTACATGCCCAGATTGGAGACGGCCGTCGAACCGCCCTGGTACTCATGCGGGGCGAGCTTCTTCGACTTGGCACGCTTGGCGAAATCGCGCACCTCGTCGGAGATCTCCCGCAGCGGCTTGCTCTCGGCCGACCGCACCACCGGGGTGAACAACCCGCCCGGCACGGCAACCGCGACGGCCACGTCCGAGCGCTTGTGCAGAAGGATCGAGTCGTTGGCCCAGGTGGCATTGGCCGTGGGTACCTGCTGCAGGGCGATGGCCCAGGCCTTGATGATGAAGTCGTTGACCGACAGCTTGTAGGCCGGCTTGCCGTTCTCGTCCTTGGGGGCGGCGTCGTTGATATCTGCGCGGGCGGCCAACAGCCGGTCGAGCTGGCAGTCGACGGTGAGATAGAAATGCGGCACGGTCTGCTTCGCCTCGGTGAGGCGCGCCGCGACCGTCCTGCGCATGCCGTCGAGCGGCATGACCTCGTATGCGTCCTCATCGTAGAGCCCGCGCACCTCGTCGCCACTCATGCCGGCAGCCATCGCCGCACCGGCTTCGGACGCCGCCGCCTTGCCGGGCACACCCTCGGACCTGGCCTTCTCGACATCGGCCTGAACGATGCGCCCATGCGGACCCGAGCCCGACATGGCGGTGATGTCGATTCCGGCTTCCTTGGCAAGGCGCCGCGCCAGCGGTGAAGCGAAGACACGCTTGCCGTCGCTCGTCTTGGGCACCGGCCCGGCCTTCTCTTTGGCCTCCGGAATATCGGCTTTCTGCGGTGCCGGAGCAGCCTTGGCCTTCTCGCCCGAACCGCTGCTTTCCGCCTCTTCCTTCGGTTCTTCCTCGGGCTTTTCCTCGACCTTGCCGGAATCGCCACCCGCATCGGCCGCCGGCGGCGCGTCGCCGACGTCATCGGCGCTCTCACCCTCTTCCAGCAGGACGGCGATCACGGCATTCACCTTGACGCCCTCGCTGCCCTCGGAAACGAAGATTTTTCCGATGGTGCCCTCGTCCACCGCCTCGACTTCCATGGTCGCCTTGTCGGTCTCGATCTCGGCGATCACATCGCCCGGGGCGACGCTGTCGCCTTCCTTGACGAGCCACTTGGCAAGCGTTCCCTCTTCCATGGTGGGGCTGAGGGCGGGCATTGTTATGTTGATGCTCATCGGATTACTCGCCTATGTCTTCGTTCCAGAGATGCGGGTTCTCGTCGATGAACGCCGCCATCATGTGTTCGCAGCGCGCGTCCGCGCAGTCGAGGACGTCGACCCCGGCCAGCGAGAGCACGTCCTGATAGCCCCTGAAGTTGCGCGACTCGCCGACAACGACCCGCCCGATGCCGAACTGGATGATGGTGCCGGTGCACATCATGCAGGGCGAAAGCGTGGTGTAGCAGGTAACGTCCGCATAGCTTGTCTGCCGGCCCGCATTCTGAATGGCATCCATCTCGCCATGCAGGATCGGATCGCCCTTCTGTACGCGCCGGTTGTGCCCGCGTCCGACGATCTCGCCGTCACGCACCAGCACAGACCCGATGGGAATTCCCCCTTCGGCCAACCCTTTCTGCGCCTCGTCATAGGCGGCATCGAGGAACTTTCGGTCGCTGTCGGACAGTGTCGCCATCTCGATCCTATCGCCCAAAAAGGGGTCCGCTACCGGATCAGCTCCGGTAGGTGACCTTGTTGACCGCCTCGATCACCTCGTCGACGTTCGGAAGCGCCAGCTTCTCCAGGTTCGCCGCATACGGCATAGGCACGTCCTTGCCGGTGACGCGCGCGACCGGTGCGTCGAGATAGTCGAACGCCTGATCCATGAGGCGCGCGGCGATATCGGAGCCGATGGAGCCCTGCGGCCAGCCCTCTTCCACGGTCACACAGCGCCCGGTCTTCTTCACCGATTCGACGACCGTGCCGATATCCATGGGCCGCAGCGTGCGCAGGTCGATCAGCTCCACATCCACACCGGCCTCGACCAGCTTCTCCGTAGCCTGGCTGGCGTAGCGCATGCCGATGGAATAGGCGACGATGGTGACATCCGCGCCTTCACGCGCCACTCGCGCCTTGCCGATGGGCAGCACGTAATCGTCGACCTTGGGAACCTCGAAGCTCTGGCCGTAAAGGATTTCGTTTTCGAGGAAGATCACCGGGTTCGGCGAGCGGATGGCCGCCTTCAACAGGCCCTTGGCATCCGCCGCGCTATAGGGCGCGATGACCGTCAGGCCGGGCACGTGGCTGTACCAGGCCGAATAGTCCTGGCTGTGCTGCGCACCCACACGGGCCGCGGCGCCGTTGGGGCCGCGGAAGACGATGGGCGCCTCGATCTGCCCGCCGGACATGTAAAGCTGCTTGGCCGCGGAGTTGATGATCTGGTCCATGGCCTGCATGCCGAAGTTGAAGGTCATGAACTCGACCACAGGCTTGAGCCCAGCGAACGCGGCGCCGACGCCGACGCCCGCAAAGCCGTGCTCGGTGATCGGGGTGTCGACGATGCGCTTGTCGCCGAACTCGGCCAGCAGGCCCTGGGTGATCTTGTAGGCGCCCTCGTACTGGGCGATCTCCTCGCCCATCATGAAAACCGTCTCGTCGGCCCGCATTTCCTCGGCGAGCGCCTCGTTCAGCGCCTGGCGGACGGTCATCTCGACCATCTCGACGCCCTCGGGCAGGTCCGGATCGGCGGCGGGCACGAATTCGGGCTTCTCGGCAGCGTCCGGCTTCTTTTCCGACTTGTCATCTTCGCTGGAGTCTTCGGCGTCGTCCCCGGCGTTCTCGTCCGTGGACTCCGCTTCAGACGCAGGCGCGGACGTATCGATATCGTCGGCGCTCTCGCCCTCGCCCAGCAACGCGGCGATGACCGTGTTCACCTTGACGTTCTCGGCCCCTTCCTGGATCAGGATCTTGCCGATGGTGCCCTCGTCCACGGCCTCGACTTCCATGGTGGCCTTGTCGGTCTCGATCTCCGCGATCACATCACCGGGCGCGACCGTGTCGCCTTCCTTGACGAGCCACTTGGCGAGGGTGCCCTCTTCCATCGTGGGCGACAGGGCGGGCATGAGGATATTGGTAGGCATCTTGTTCGTCTCCCGTCCTGCGCCTTAGCGGATCACGTCGGTCCAGAGCTCGGACGCATCCGGCTCGTCTTCGTTCGAGGCGAAATCGGACGCTTCGGTAACGATGCCGCGCACCTCCTTCTCGATCTCCTTGATATCGTCCTCGGAGGCATGCTTGTTGTCGAGAATGCGCTTCTTGACCTGCTCGATCGGGTCGCGCTCGGTGCGCATGGTGGAGACCTCTTCCTTGGAACGATACTTCGCCGGGTCCGACATGGAGTGGCCGCGATAGCGGTAGGTCAGCATCTCGAGAATATACGGTCCCTTGCCCGAGCGCGCGTGCTCGATGGCGCGTTGCGCCGCGTCGCGCACGAGGCGTACATCCATGCCGTCGACCTGCTCGCCGGGAATGTCGAAGCTGCGGCCGCGCTGGCTGAGATCGGTCGTCGAGGACGCACGCTCCACCGACGTGCCCATCCCGTACTTGTTGTTCTCGATGATGTAGACGACCGGCAGGTTCCACAGCTTCGCCATGTTGAAGCTCTCGTAGACCTGCCCCTGGTTCACCGCGCCATCGCCGAGATAGGTCAGGCTGACATTGTCCTCCTCGCGATACTTGATCGCGAAGGCGATTCCGGTCCCAAGACTCACCTGCGCCCCGACGATGCCGTTGCCGCCATAGAATTTCTTGGAGGTCGAGAACATGTGCATCGAGCCGCCCTTGCCCTTCGACAGGCCGCCCTGGCGGCCCGTCAGCTCGGCCATGATGCCCTTGGGCTCCATGCCGACGGCCAGCATGTGTCCATGGTCGCGATAGCCGGTGATCGAGGAGTCCTCGTCGGTCGCCGCCATCTGCACGCCGGTCACCACCGCTTCCTGTCCGATATACAGATGGCAGAACCCGCCGATCAGCCCCATGCCGTACATCTGGCCCGCCTTCTCCTCGAAGCGGCGGATGAGCAGCATGTCGCGATAGGCCTTGAGTTCCTCTTCCTTTGTGAATTGCGGCTCGTTCTGCTTGGACGCCGAGGCACTCCGCCTGGAGCTGGAAGTGCTCCGCTTCGAGGAAGCCGAAGTGCTCTGCTTGGAGGAGGTCGAGGCTTTTTTCGTAGCTGCACTGCGCGCCATGAAAGTGTCTCCAGGCTTGTGATGGGTGCCGCTGCTGCGCTCCGGAAAAAGCATGAAACGCGCTGCGTCAGGAGGCGCAGTCTAACGGAAATTGCAGCATCCGCAAACGCATCCGTTCAGGATGGGCCAAAGCGCCAACACGCTGTAATTATGGCAGAAATATGAATTAACTGACTTTAGGGTAATTCCGAAAATAAACTGAAATCAAGTTCAGTTCTCATGACCTGCGGGAATGATGACTCGATCGTCCTCGTGAACCATGGCGAGAACCTCCATCGCCCGCTCCGTCAGAATATCCGGATCGAGCTTCTTGGGGTCGAACAACGCCGTCCGGCTTCGGTATTCGTCGATCTCCGCCTGAAGGCGGGCCGTGTCCGTTTCGAGATCGGCGATGTCCTCCTGCAGGGCCTGCCGGCTCACGATGCCGTACTGGCCGGAAATGGCGCTGTAGCCGAGATACGCTTGAAAGCCCACGAGCAGTGCCGTGATACCGAGCTGTTTGACGATGGATGGACGCCGGAGGCGAGTGGGCATGATTGCGTGCTGCTGCTGTGGGAACCGGATCGCGCGCAGAATAACCACGATGCGTTAAGGCTCTGTTTCTGCGGACGCCTTCACGCCTCTTGGGACAACAGGCGCGCTGCCTCGTCGACATCCCGCGCGAAGCGGACCGTCCCTCCCTGCTCCGTTTCGCTTACGAAGTCGCGAAAGGCATCGCTGGAGGCCACCTCAGCGGATATGTCGCCCAGAACGAACAGGCGCAGGCGATAGTTGGTGAACTTCTGCGCCACCGCGCCCAGCAATCCGGAGCGTAGGTCGAAAAAGCTCGGTGCAAGCCTGGCGCGCGGCACCAGGACAATGTCCACTTCCGAGCCGAACGTCTCGCCGATCATGTCGAGCGCCGCCTGTTCGCTATCGACCGGCACCCCGTCCGAGGCAACCAGCCCCGCCTGCTCACCCGCAAGGGTAATCGCCTGCATCGCTTTTCGATCCCTATCCGCGCAGGATGCTCTTGCCGGCGTAACGGCCGGCGTCGCCCAGCTCCTCCTCGATACGGATGAGCTGGTTGTACTTGGCAAGGCGCTCGGAGCGCGACATCGAGCCGGTCTTGATCTGCCCGCAATTGAGCGCCACCGCCAGATCGGCGATCGTCGAATCCTCGGTCTCGCCCGAACGGTGCGACATCACCGAGGTGTATCCCGCACGGTGCGCGGTATCCACGGCCTGCATGGTCTCCGAGAGCGACCCGATCTGGTTGACCTTCACCAGGATCGAGTTGGCCACACCCATCTTGATGCCGGACTCGAGCCGTTCGGTATTGGTGACGAACAGATCGTCACCGACGAGCTGGCACTTGCCGCCGACGGCTGCGGTCAGGGCTTTCCAGCCCTCCCAGTCGTCCTCCGACATGCCGTCCTCTATCGAAATGATCGGATAGTCGGCCACG
>CAZNHG010000119.1:0-8909 GCA_964572555.1 uncultured Devosiaceae bacterium
GAAGGGATTGTCTTGGTGATGCGCGGGAACAGGTAGATGATCGCCAGCCCGCCCGCGACCATGGCGTAGGTCACCCAGGTGACCCCGGTCAGCTCGGGCAGCTGCGCCATGAAGATCAGGATAGCCAGGGCGTTGACGAACCCGGTGAGCACCGAGCGCGACACGAACCGCATCAGGTCGCCGAGCCTCAGAAGGCCCATCACGATCTGCAAAAGGCCCGCCAGCACCGTGGCGGCGAGCAGGTATTGCAGCCCGTGATCGCGCACCAGCGTGACCATGAGCACCGCTGTCGCCGCGGTCGCGGCCGAGATCATGCCCGGGCGCCCGCCGAAAAAGGCGATGAGAACCGCGATGGAGAACGAAGCGTACAGCCCCACCTTGGGGTCGACGCCGGCGATGATGGAAAAGGCGATGGCCTCGGGAATGAGGGCCAGGGCCACGACGAGGCCCGAGAGAAGGTCCGCGCGAATGGTCGAGAACCATTCACGCCGGTATTGAGTCAGAAAATCCATGAGACGAACGTGATCCAACAGGCAGTCATCTGAGGCTGTCTGCGTGCGCAGCGGTGTCAGACTTGATCGGTTACCGGGGGATAGGCGCCCGGAGAAGCCACCCGGAAAGGAATCCGGGTCCGAGGAAGTGCGTGCTTGATGCCCGTTTTGAGCGCCGAGCGCAAGTCATGGCTGCCATGCAGTTTGCTGGCGTGTTCCGCGCGGCCACGGCCGCCCGTTTGCCAAACGAGGCGGGAACCGGTTATGTCCGGGGCCATCGGCCTGCCTCATTTTCCCAACTAGGATCGCTCGATGACCGAAGACCGTATCGCCGCCCTTGCCGACGCCATGACGCTGGAGGAACAGGTGTCCCTGCTTTCGGGTGCGGACTTCTGGTCGCTTCCCGCCGTCGAGCGGCTGGGGATCGGCAAGCTGCGCGTCACCGACGGCCCCAACGGTGCCCGCGGCGGCGGCTCGCTCGTCGGCGGGGTGAAATCCGCGAGCTTTCCCGTCGGCATCGCCATCGGAGCGACATGGAACCCCGAACTCGCGGGAGAAATCGGCAAGGCGCTGGCCGACGAGGTGAAATCGAAAAGCGCCCATGTGCTGCTCGCCCCAACGGTGAACATCCACCGCTCGGTGACCAACGGGCGCAATTTCGAATGCTATTCCGAAGACCCGTTCCTCGCTTCCGAACTCGCCGTGGGCTACATCGCCGGCCTTCAGGGGCAGGGGATCGGGGCAACGATCAAGCACTTCGCCGGCAACGAAAGCGAGATCGAGCGCACCACCATGAGCTCTCAGATCGACGAGCGGGCGCTGCGCGAGGTCTATCTCGCCCCCTTCGAGGCGGCGGTGAAACAGGCCGGCACCTGGGGCGTGATGACCGCCTATAACCGCCTCAACGGCACCTTCGCCTCCGAGCACGAATGGCTGCTCACCGACGTGCTGCGCGCCGACTGGGGCTATGACGGGCTTGTCATGTCCGACTGGTTCGGCTCCCACTCGACCGCGCCGACGGTCAATGCCGGGCTCGATCTCGAAATGCCCGGCCCGACGCGCGACCGCGGCGAGAAACTGGTCGCCGCTGTCGCGGCGGGCGAGGTGAGCGCCGACACGGTCAGGGCCCGCGCGCTGAACGTCCTGCGCATGATGGCCCGCACCGGCGCGCTCGACGACGACAGCGCCTTCGAGGAGGTGGCCGACGACCGTCCGGCCCACCGCCAGCTCATCCGCCGCGCCGGGGCCGAGGCCGCGGTCCTTCTCAAGAACGCCGGCACCTTGCCGCTCGACGCCGGCACCTCCGGCACTATCGCGGTGATCGGCCCGAACGCGAAAACGGCGCAGATCATGGGCGGTGGCTCTGCCCAGCTCAACGCGCATTATCGCGTCAGCCCTTATGACGGCATCGCTGAAGCCATCGGTGCCGACCGCCCGGTCTATGCGCAAGGATGCACCAATCACCGCTTCGAGCCGACCGTCGAGGGCAGGTTCCGCGTCGAATTCTTCGACTCGCCCGATTTCTCCGGCCCCGTGGTGCACGAGGAAGAACAGGAAAACGCCGAGGGCTTCTGGTTCGGTGCCATCGCGGACGGCAAGGTCGACCCCGCGAACTATACCGCCCGGCTGACCGGGCGGTTCGTGCCGGAGCACGACGGAGACCACCGGGTCGGTGTCTACGCCGCGGGCTATGCGAAGGTCTATGTCGACGGCACGCTGGTCGCCGATGCCTGGACCGGCTGGCAGGCCGGTTCCACCTTCTTCGAGGAGGGGTGTGACGAGGTGGTCGGCCTCGCCAGCCTCACGGCCGGTACCGCCCATGAGATCGTCATCGAGTTCGCACCCAAGGATGCGCGCAATCTCACCTTCTCCGCCTTCCATGTCGGCATCGGCTGGCCGCTGGGTGATGAATCCATCGCAGCGGCCGCCGACGCCGCGCGCGATGCCGATACCGCAATTGTCTTCGTCGGCCGCAACGGGCAATGGGACACCGAAGGGTCCGATCTGCCCTCGATCACCTTGCCGGGCCGGCAGGACGAGCTGGTCGAAGCCGTCGCCGCCGCCAACCACAACACCATCGTCGTGCTGCAGACGGGCGGTCCGGTCGAGATGCCCTGGCTCGACGCGGTCGCCGGTGTCGTCGAAGCGTGGTACCCCGGCCAGGAGGCGGGCAACGCCATTGCCGACGTGCTTCTCGGCCGCGCCGAGCCCGGCGGCCGCCTGCCCCAGACCTTCCCGGCCAGATGGGCCGACAATCCCACCCATTCGCAGGATCTCGAAGTCTATCCCGGGCTCGACGGCAAGGTGCGGTACGAGGAAGGCGTCTTCGTCGGCTACCGCCACTACGAGCGCACCGGCATCGCCCCGCTCTTCCCCTTCGGTTTCGGTCTCGGCTACACCGATTTCGAGATGACCGGGTTCGACGTCGATGCCAGCCAGTTCACCGAAACTGGTGAGATCATCCTCGATGTTGGCCTGCGCAACACCGGCGAGCGCGCCGGCAGCACCGTCGTGCAGATCTATGTGCGCGATACCGAAAGCTCGGTCCCGCGCCCGGACAGGGAACTCAAGGCCTTCCGCAAGGTCGAACTGGCCGCGGGCGACGGCGTCACGGTCACGCTCAAGCTCGACACCCGCGACTTCGTCTTCTTCGATGTCGAGACGGGCACCTGGAAGCTCGAGGCGGGCCGGTTCGACATCCTCGCCGGCTTCTCCGCCACCGATATCGTCGCGTCCGGGAGCATCGACATCGCAGCCGACATGACCCTGCCGCGCTGAGGCGCGACAGCTCTCCAAACACGGGAGGGCGCGCGGAAATTCGCCTCCACCCAACTTCCCGATTGCCGTTCGGCGCGGCGGCTGGTTATATGCCAACCGGCTTTCGTGGGCCGGAGGGTCCGGTCCGGTTTCACTCCGCCCGCGCGGATGAGCGGTTAGCGACGAGGGTGGCCATGGATTCCAGTGCAACACTGGCCGTCGAAACGAGCGGCCTGACAAAGCGTTTCGGCAAGGTCGAGGCGGTGCGCGGTATCGATCTGGCGATTCGGCGCGGCAGCATCTATGCCGTGCTCGGCCCCAACGGCGCGGGCAAGACCACGACCCTGCGCATGCTCGGCACGCTCATTGCGCCCGACGCGGGCACCGCCCGCGTGCTGGGGTTCGACGTCGTGACCGAAGCCGACGCGGTGCGCGAGCGCATCTGCCTGACGGGTCAGTTCGCCTCCATCGACGAGGACCTCACGGGCATGGAGAACATGGTCGTTCTCGGCATGCTGCTCGGCTATTCCCGGCGCGGGGCGAAAGCGCGCGGGCGCGAGCTTCTCGATGCCTTCGGGCTGAGCGAGGCCGCCGACCGCCAGGTCAAGGACTTCTCCGGCGGCATGCGCCGGCGCATCGACATCGCCGCGTCCATCATCGTCACGCCTGAGCTGCTGTTTCTCGACGAACCCACGACCGGCCTCGATCCGCGCAGCCGCAACCAGGTGTGGGAGATCGTGCGCACGCTCGTGCGCGATGGCACGACGGTGCTCCTCACCACCCAGTATCTCGAAGAAGCCGACCAGCTTGCCGACCGCATCGCCGTGATCGACAAGGGCGAGGTGATCGCCGAGGGCACCAGCGCCGAGCTCAAGGCCGAGGTGGGCGCGGGCGTGGTGCATGTCCGCGTCGCCGACCCTGCCGAGGCCAACCGCGCGCAGGAGATCCTCGCCGCCGAACTCGGCGTCGAGGTGCAGCACGAGGCTGATCAGGGCCGTCTCGTCGCCCGGCTCGACGACCAGCAGCGGGTCGCTGCCGCCCTGGGCGCGCTGGCGGGACAGGGGATCGCCATCGCCTCCTTCTCGCTCGGTCAGCCGAGCCTTGACGAAGTGTTCTTCGCGCTCACCGGCCACGGCACCGAGGAGGAACCGGCAGAGGAGGCGACGCAATGACCGTTCAGGACAAGCAGGTCAGCGATGCCGACCGCCCCAGGCCCGGCAAGCTCGCCGCCGCCATGAGCAA
The DNA here is from genome assembly GCA_964572555.1 of uncultured Devosiaceae bacterium. GTDB lineage: Bacteria > Pseudomonadota > Alphaproteobacteria > Rhizobiales > Devosiaceae > CAZNHG01. The sequence goes on from CAZNHG010000119.1 coordinate 4,491, forward strand.
CCGCGCGCGTCCCAAACGCGCCGGCGCCATCGCCGTCTGCGTGGTGTTCGGCTGGCGGGCGCTGCTCAAGATCAAGCACGTGCCCGAGCAGCTTTTCGACGTGCTCATCACCCCGTTCGTCTTCACGGTGATGTTCACCTATCTGTTCGGTGGCGCGCTCGCCGGCTCGCCGCAGGCCTATCTGCAGTTCCTTTTGCCCGGCATCATGGTGCAAAGCGTCATCTTCACCACGATCTATACCGGCGTCACGCTGAACACCGACATCCAGAAGGGCGTCTACGACCGTTTCCGGTCCCTGCCCATCTGGCGCCCCGCCCCGCTTGTCGGCGCCATGCTGGGGGATTCGGTGCGCTACACCATCTCGACCATCGTCGTGCTCGTCATGGGGCTCGTCATGGGCTTTCGCCCGGAAGGCGGCGCGCTCGGCGTGCTTCTCGCCTGGCTGCTGCTCCTTGTCTTCGCCTTCGGCTGGGGCTGGGTGTTCACCACCCTGGGGCTGCTGCTGCGCGCGCCCAGCGCTGTGATGACGGTGAGCTTTCTCGTTCTCATGCCCGTCACCTTCGCCAGCAACGTCTTCGTCGACCCCGCCACAATGCCGGACTGGCTGCAGGTGATCGTAAGCGTGAACCCGGTCACACACATGGTCGACGCGGCCCGCGCCCTGATGCGCGGCGAGAGCGCTCTCGGCATGGTCGGCCTGACGCTGATCACGCCCGCCGTCCTGACCCTGGTGTTCGGACCGGTGGCGGGCGTCCTTTATCAGCGCCGGGCCTGACCTCAGGCGGCCTCGTGCTCCCCGGCATAGACCCCGGCATAGAAATCGAGTTCCGCGCCGCCCTTGCCCAGGGCTTCCATCACGCTCTTCATGAAGGTGATCGGCGCGGTGCCGGCGGCCGTGATGACGGTGCCGTCCCGTACCGCCGCCGGCGTCTCGACGTAACGAGCGCCGCCCGTATACGCCGGTGCCTTGGCCGGCAGCCCCGGCTCGTTGCTGGTGTGCGCCACATCGTTCAGCAACCCGGCCCGCGCCAGGGCCAGTGTCCCGGCACAGATGCCGCCGACGAGCTTGCCCCGGGCGTGAACCGCTTGCAGCGCGGCCGAGATGTCGGGCGCGTCGTCGCTCTCCCAGGCGTTGCCGCCGCTTACCAGCACGGCGTCCACCGTCTCCGGGTCGATCCCGGCAACGCTCATGTCCGGCGTCACATGCACGCCGCCCGCCGATGTCACCGGCCGTCCGTCCGGTGTCGCGATGCTGGTGGCGAAGCCGTAATAGGCCCGGCACGCCGCCATCGCCAGCGCGCACTCCCAGTCCGCATAGCGCTCGGTCAGAATTGTCACCACACTTGTCATTGTGTCACTCCTTTGGCTCAAATGATGGGGAGTACGCTAGCCCTGGCACCCACCAGAAAATGGCAGCAGCAAAAGGATCACCTGTGTGGCCAAGCGTTCCGAACGGCTTCTCGAACTCATGCAGGCGCTCCGCCGCCGGCGCTATCCCGTCTCCGGCCGGGACCTCGCCGACGAGACGGGCGTGTCCCTGCGCACGCTCTACCGCGACATCGACACCCTCAAGGGCCTGGGCGCAGCCATCGAGGGCGAGGCGGGCATCGGTTTCCAGCTTGCCGAGGGTTATTGGCTGCCCCCGCTCATGTTCTCGGAGGAGGAACTCGAAGCGGTGGCCCTTGGCCTGCGCGGGCTCATCCACGGCCCGGATGCCGACATGGCCGCCCGCGCCCGCGACGCCCAGGCCAAGATCGCGGCGGTCCTTCCCGAAGACAGGCGCGACGCCATGGAGGCGGTGGGCCTTTTCGCCATCCTGCGCCGCGGAGCCGAGCCCGACGGCCGGCTCGCCGTTATCCGCGCCGCCCTGCGCGAGGAAAAGGAGCTTGGCCTTCACTACCGCGACCGCCGCGGCGCCGAGACCGAGCGCGTCGTCTGGCCGGTGGCGCTAGGCTATTTCGAAAGCCGGCAGCTTCTGGTCGCCTGGTGCACCCTGCGCACCGACTATCGCCGCTTCTGGGTCGATGCCATCCGCGCCCTGACGCCACGCGACAGGAGCTACCCCACGCCCCGCCGGACCCTGCTGCACGACTGGCGCACGCGCGAGAACCTCGCCGACCTGTCGTGAAACGGCCCCGCGTGGTTCAAAAAGCGTTAATGTGACACGACATCGCGTTGAGACGGGCGGGTTGTCTTGCTATGAGAAAAGCCTTTGGCAAGCCTGCACCTTTTCGGGAGTGCGTTTCGCGTGCAATTCGTCCGTTTTTTCAAGCTTCTGACCGCGACTCTGGTTCTGGTTGCGCTGACCGCACCCGCTTATGCCATCCCGGCGCTGCTCGTCGACATGCGCACGGGCGAGGTTCTGCACGAGCAGGAGGCCGGCAAGCCGTGGCATCCCGCGTCGCTGACCAAGCTGATGACGGCCTATGTGACCTTCAAGGCGATCGAGGAGGGCCGGGTCAGCCTCGACACGCCGGTCGTCATGTCGCGCAACGCCCTGTCGGCTCCTCCGAGCAAGATTGGCCCGCCAGTCGATACCGCCTATACGCTTGAGGACGCGCTCTATCTGCTCGTCGTGAAGTCGGCCAACGACGTGGCCATCGCCATCGCGGAGACGGTCGGCGGCACCGAGGCCAATTTCGTGGGGATGATGAACGCCACCGCCGCCGAGATGGGGTTGACCGCGACCCACTATGTCAATCCGAACGGCCTGCACGAGGATGCGCAGGTCACCAGCGCCCGCGACCTCGCCGTTCTGGCGCTCAACATCCGGTACCGCTATCCGCAATACGCGCAGATGTTCGCCACCCACTCGGTACGCTTGGGCAAGGCGCGGCTCGACAGCCACAACGACCTTCTCACCCAGTTCACCGGCACGACCGGCATGAAAACGGGCTATGTGTGCGAATCCGGACTCAACATCGTTGCCACCGTCGAACGCGGGGGAAAGTCCCTGATGGCCGTCGTTCTCGGCGGCGCCTCGAGCCGTGAACGCGGCCAGATGGCGGCTCAGATGGTGATGAACGCCCTGTCCGGTGCCTACACCGGCAGCGGCAGGATCGTCACCGCCATCGAGAACGAGAACATCGCTCCTGCGGACATGAGCCCCTATATCTGCGGTTCCGAGGCGGGCGACTATCGCGACAAGCGCCGGGCGGCCTTCGCCTACGGTCTCGAAGGCGAGCCCAGCCTTCTTACCGACGATATAGCCGAGCGGACCTATTCCGCCTCTTCGCTGGGGCGCATCCGCAACGTCCCCCTGCCGCGCCCGCGGCCCCTGTGGGCGCCGGAGGCCACGGTCGCCGAGGTCCCGATGCCCCGCCCGCGCCCCGAGAGCCGGGTTGCGCTGAGCACCGGGATGTAAGCGTCAGCCGGGCGGCGTCTCCCGCTCGTCCAGCAGCAAGAGCATGTTGACCTGCCCCAGCCACCGGCCGGGTGACTTTCGTCATCGCCGACCTGACCTATGGCACATGCCCCCGCCGCCCGCATGTTCTATTCGCCGGAAGTGGGTGTAATTCCACTTCAGGGCGTTGCCGGAGCAAGCGGGTACCACCTGTTCGGTTCGGACGCGCCACCACTCGAGAACCGGAGAAGATTTCGTTCCGGTTCGATTGGAACGGAAAATGCTCCATAGCAGGAAGGGAACTGAACATGGGGCGTAGAGACGATCTGATTGCCAGATACGCGTCCGATCTGAAGGAAAAATGCGGCGTGACCCCCGATATGGACCTGTTGAGAAAGGTCACGATCGCCTGTGGTCCGTCGATCTATTCAAGCGACGCCTCGACGGTTTCGTCCTCGGACAAGTCCGAACTCGATACCGTCAGGAAGAGTTTCCTGATTGGCAAGCTCGGGCTGAAGGACGGCCCCGAGCTCGACGACGGTATCGCAGCGGTAATGGACCAGTACGGCCGCTCGAACCGCACCAAGCATCGCGTCGTCGTCTATTATCTGCTGGCGAAGCATTTCAGGCGCGAAAGCGTCTACGCGTGATCCGGCGCCGCCGCTTCGGCAACAGCGCGCCTTCCATTTCCCGGCGAACCGTTATTCGCCGGGAAATGCCGGTTCGGCCGGCCCGGGCGGCGTCTCCCGCTCGTCCAGCAGCAAGAGCATGTTGACCTGCCCCAGCCACCGGCCGTGCTTCATGCCGGTTTCGGGCAGGTGCCCGGCCTTGGTGAACCCCAGCTTCTCGTGCATGTGGATGGACACGGCGTTCCTGTCCTCGATCACCCCGATCATGGCGTGCCGCCCCTGGCTCTTCGCAATCGCGATCAGCTCCTTCATCAACGCCGTGCCGAGGCCTTTCCCCTGCGTTCCCGGCAGCAGATAGACCGAATGCTCGACGGTCAGGCGGTAGCCGTCCTTCGCCTTGAATTCCCCGAACGTGCCATAGCCGGCAACCGCACCCGCATCGTCGCA
>CAZNHG010000120.1:0-5216 GCA_964572555.1 uncultured Devosiaceae bacterium
ACGTGAAGATAGGCCGTCGTCTGGTCGAGGAGAAAGCACTCCACACGGTTGAACTGGCGATGGAACTTGCCGGTGGTGCCAGCTTCTATCGCAGGACCGAACTGGAACGGCGGTTCCGCGACATTCAGGCCGCGCGCTATCATCCGCTGCAAAAGGAGGTGCAGGCTGAGTATGCCGGCGCCATGGCGCTCGAACAACCGGTCGCGGAAATCTTCTGAAACAGGTTTCGTAAGGAGGAGTCATGTACCCGCTTGCCAGTACAGCTGCAGCCGAACCGGGGTCGCCCGATGGGCGAAGGGGCGGCAACCTCGCAGTTGACAGCGGCACGTTCCGAGAGGCGCTGTCGCAACTGGCCGCCGCAGTCAACGTGGTAACCACAATTGGCCCGGCTGGGCGATGCGGCATGACAGCGACGGCGGTGTGTCCGGTATCGGATGCGCCGCCAACTGTCCTTGTTTGCCTCAACCGGGCGGGCCGGATGAACCGGATCGTGAAGGCAAATGGCGCTTTCTGCGTCAACATGCTGGGCGTTGATCAGCGCAGGATAGCCGAGATGTTTTCCGGCGCCGGGGGAATGGAGGCGGACCAACGGTTCGCCCATTTTCGTTCCGTTCCGGTGATGGCAGGTGCGCTGGTCCTGGACGGCGGGCTCGCGGCGCTCGAATGCCGCATAGCCGAAATCCGCGAGGTCGCTACCCATTCCGTCATGTTTGGCACGGTCAGAACAATTCACATGGGGCGGACGGTTGCGCCTCTGCTGCATTTTCGGCGCGAGTATCATGCCGTAGCCGATCTCACTTCGGACGAAGAAAGAGTCTGACTAAAATCGCAATCGCCTTTTACTGGCGCTTGTCCCCACTGTGGGGCTTTTGGAGTAGCTGAAGGGGGCGCCGCCGACCCCGCCCTCACGCTGCTCAATCCCCTGAACGATGTTCGGGAGGCCGAAGCCGTGCTGACAACGGCCATCGATCTCGATGACGGCACGGCCTCCATCGACCTTGCACCGCAGGTGGCGGAGTATTTCGAGCTCACGAACGCAGACGCACGCGCAATCGCCGGTGAAATGGGGCATGGGGTAGCGACCGGCGCAATGCCGCCAGGCTCAGTGTAGTGTCCTTAGCCTCAAGAAGACGTCGAACCAGAACCGGTAGTCCTTCTGACGTCCATCAGATCGTGCGCCCAAGGCGCACCATGCAGCCGCAACACTCGCCTCCGGTCCATAAAGAGACGTCAAAGCTTCAATGGCCCGCTCAGGATCGAGCCCTGACCAAAGTGTTACTTCCGGTACATCATCCGAGGCGACAACCTCACTATCGACTATTGATCTGGACATGCAAAAAACTCCCGCTGGCGTGTCCGGCGCGGAATCGAGAGGCTTATGGCCGGACGTCATTCTTACCGGGAGGTAAGCCACAGGCCCCGGCCTGATGTCCGGATGCCGTTCGTGTCGTCCCCAGCCGCATGTCCATGGGCCTTGCAAGAGGAACATTTCCCCAAGGCGCATGATAGAGCAACCAACAGAAGTATTGCAGGGCTTGCCTGTTCCCGCAAGTCTGTAAGTCTTTGGCCACGCTGAGATACAGGAAAAAGACCAGGCAGGCCATGACCATGTAAATTTTGTTGCATCAAAATTGACTCGTGATAGATTTGCGCATCGATTTTTTGACACTTGGATCGTTCCGTGTCGGTGCGACACCACCAGTGCGTGGTTTCGCAGACGTGCGGTTCGACCCGATAAGGTCGCAAGCTTATGAAACCCCTGGTGTTGATCGGATCGTGTGATGCCGATTTCTATTTGTTAATTAATCATATTCTCGAAGCAGACGGGTTCAGGACACTGCTGACCGACAACGCGAAAGAATGCGTTGAACTGGCACGTAGCGAGCCCGTGTTCGCGGTGGTTCTCGATTGTCATCAGGACTGCGATCGCGCCGCCAGGATGTGCGCATCCCTCAAGGAGGATGATGCAACAATATCCATTCCCGTCGTCGCCCTCGTAGCGCCAGGTGCCCAGACACTCTATGTCGAGCTGCTCAAGGCGCAGATCGACGAGGCCTTCCTCCGACCGATGGCGCCGTCACGCCTGCTCGCATTCCTGCAAAATCTGGCACAACGCAAATGGGATCGCGCCTCGCACGTGCTCGAGTTTGGCGATCTCACAATGCAACTCGATACGCGCCGCGTCAGATGCGCTGGTCAGAAGGTCCACCTTGGGCCGATAGAGTTCCGTCTTCTCAGACACTTCATGGAAAATCCCGGCTATGTGTTCAGCCGTGACGAACTCATAAGCGCCGTCTGGCCACAAGACGCGTATGTGGATCCGCGAACGGTCGACGTCCATGTGGGACGCTTGCGCAGATCCTTGAGCAAGGTGTTGGGCGAGAATATCATTCGCACCGTGCGCTCGGTCGGCTATGCCCTAAACGACCACTCCAAGGCCTGACCGCCACCTCGATTGATCACGTGACGCCATGGCAACCGATCGGCGCGTGAACGCCTGACCGGTGCTCATGCGTCGCAGCCTTCTTTGTCGAAGTGTCGCAATAAGAACGATGTGCAAACGCCAGTGCACAGGCGTTTGGCCAGTATGATCCAATATAATCCAATATTATCAAAAGCTTCTGCGAATTGTCGTTGAGTTTACCGGGATTTGCCGGAACGCTTCAGGCTTCGACCAAGACGCGCGCAACAATCCTGATTGCGGCCGTCCTGGAAAGGTCCCGAAGTCTTGAGGTGATTCCAGATGACCGAATCCGAAACTCCCGCTGCACACGCGGTTTCTCGACGGCGCTATCGCAATACCCAGAGCTTGATTGCGCACGCCGAACCACATTTCGCTGCAGCCCACGATGCCGGGCTGATGGACGTTTACGCCGCTCCCGCTGCCGGGCGCAGCGTCATTGTTGGATACGCCCGCAAGCCGAGCCGGAGCATCGTTGACTTCGTACGCTGCTCCTATCTCGGTCTCGACAATCATCCCGCCATCGTTAAAGGCGCCCAGACAGCACTTGCCGAATATCAAACAGTCCATTGGTCCTGCGCGCGCACGCGCCTCAACTTCACACTCGCAGGCGCCCTGGAAGAGGAACTTTCGGACCTCTTCAATGCGCGGGTCGTTGTCTATTCAAGCGTGCTCGCTGCAAATATGGGGGCGTTGCCACTCTGGGCGTCCGGCTATCTGACCGGCGGGCACAAGCCCGTCATGGTGTTCGACCGTCTGGCCCACGCAACGCTGGCCTATCACAAGCCAGCAGTCGCCGAGGAAACGACTGTCCAAACGATAGCGCACAACGATCTCTCCGCGCTCGAGAGTATCTGCCGCGGCGAGCAGCCCGTCGTTTACGTATGCGACGGCGTCTACTCCATGGGTGGCCAAGCACCCATCAGAGAGCTGCAGCGCCTGCAGGAGCGGTATGGGCTCTATCTTTATATCGATGATGCTCACGGGATCTCTCTGTTTGGCGATCATGGCGAAGGCTTCGCCCGATCGCGGTTCGCCGGCCCGCTAGGAGACAGAACGATCATCGCTGCGTCGCTGGGCAAAGGGTTCGGCGCTTCGGGCGGTCTCATCATGCTCGGCACACAGCGTCAGGAATTCTTGTTCCGCAGCTTTGCGGTGGCGCATGCATTTTCGGCTTCTCCGAATGTCGCAGCGCTTGGCGCGGCAATGGCATCAGCCCAGCTGCATCGCACAAGCGAGCTTAAGGACCGGCAGGCCGGGCTCCGCGATCGGATTGCCCGGTTTGACGACGCCATCGCCACAGAGCAGCGCGGTGCGATCCTGCCGATCCGGACCATCACGATCGGGGAAGAACGCGAAGCGATCGCGGTCGCTCGCCAGCTCCTCGATGTCGGCTACTACACCTCCGCCATCTTTTTTCCAACCGTGGCACGGGGTGCGGCCGGTATTCGCATCTGTCCAACCGCCAGCCACTCGATCAGCGATATCAATCGCCTTTGCGGCGCGCTCGAGCAGGTCAAGCCATTGCGGCCGGAACAATGACCTCTCAGCCAACCGGGCGCGAGGTCGCGAGCGCAACCGCTGCCATCGTCGGGGCAGTGATCTGTTTTGCCTGTTCCCATGCCTTCGTGAAGCTGACAGCTGCAGATGTGCAGCCTGCGCAGATTCTCTTCCTGCGCAGCATCGTCATGGGCGCTCTCATGCTCGTGCTCTTGCCCGTGATGGATGCAGGAGCAAGCACAGCACGGGCCCACAGAGCCATCGCGCTGCGTGCCGGCCTGACCACCCTCAGCCTTCTGTGCCTGTTCATGTCGCTGAAACGCCTCGACATGGCCGCCGCAATGGCAATCCACTTCACAGCGATACCAATGGCGGCGGTCGTCAGTTTCCTATTGCACCGGCGCGTTCGGAGCGGCCCTATCGACCTCGCAGCAGGCGGTATCGGATTTGTCGGGCTCGTCCTGATGATCGGGCCCAGCCCTGCGGCAGACGCACAGCCGATCGCGTTTGCCGCATTGTCAGCAGTTCTTGCAGCCGCCTCGCAATTGCTGCTTGGCCGCCTCAGTAGGAGCGAGCCCACGCCCATCATCATCCTTTACCTCTCGGGCGTGGGCGCCATGCTGACCTTACCGACCATGTTTCGCGCCGGGCCACCGGCATCGCCCTCAGCGCTGCTCATCATCGTACTTGTCGCCGTCCTGGCGATGCTCGCGCAATGGCTGACGACCCACGCGCTGGTGCGCACCTCGAATAGCTATGTGGCGCCCTTCCAGTACCTCGTCGTTGTGGTCGGGCAGGGGATAGACGTCATCTTCTGGCAACGGTCCATCGGGCCGTCAGCCATTTTGGGCGCTGCAGTCTGCGTTCTTGCCGCGGCGTTCTGCTGTGCGGCGGCCATTGCACGGTGCGAGGCGTCCATGAAGACCTTCAGGAAAGCTTGACCCATGCAACTTGAAACTCAAAGACTGATCATGCGTCCGGTGCGTGCAGCCGATGCCGAGGCTCTTTACCGACTTCACGTCGATCCCCTCGTCATAGACCTCATCTTCAACGGAACCGCCCCGACACGCCGGGAGAGCGACGACCGGCTCGCGCTCTATCTCAGAGAATGGGAAGTCTTCGGCTTCGGATTCTTCATGGTATTTGAGAAGGCCCGCAAACATGTCCCGAGCTTTGTGGGGCGCTGTGGATTGCGACAGTTCGGCAGTGGCGATATCGAGCTTGGCTATTGCCTGTTCGGCGCCGCGTCTGGCCG
>CAZNHG010000120.1:5316-8879 GCA_964572555.1 uncultured Devosiaceae bacterium
TCGGCAGTGGCGATATCGAGCTTGGCTATTGCCTGTTCGGCGCCGCGTCTGGCCGTGGGCTGGCGACAGAGGCCGCCAATGCCGTGATGGCGCATGCGTTCGACGATCTCTGCTTAGAAAAGCTTGTAGCGATCGTCAGGCCCGAAAACGTTGCCTCACAACGCGTCGTCTCAAAGCTTGGCTTTGCACTGGAGGGCAGCACGATCCATCACGGCACCACGTATCTCTACTTCGAACTGACCGGCCCGGACTATTGGGCGCCAGCAGAGCGCGATACCAGCCTTTGCGTCCTCAACCGCTGACCGGCACTTGAGGCCTATGGAACGTGCGGGCAGAGACCTCTGGCTCTCCGACGTCGTTCTCGGGCCAGAAGCGCGCCCTTTCATAAGCGAGCAAGCCCTTGGTGTAGTAGCCCACGCCCGGAGTGCGCACGAGGAGGGGCGTAGCGACGGCCGCGAAGTTGAGCTTGAAGTGATAGCCGGACTTCACGACGATGAAATCGAGATCGTCAAGGGCGATCCCCTGACTGGTGAATACTGCGGGATCGTGACTGAAGGCAGGATGTGTCGTTAAGAGTAGCGACAGGCGATCCGCGACCTGCACGACGGCCGTCGGGCCCAGGGTGCTGCGTTCGCCTCCCTGGAAGGGACCGGCGAGTGTGAACTCGCCGCCGCTCGTCCCCAGAACCAACCCCTCGATCTTTAAAGGCGAAAAGCCCGGCGTTATCTTGCCGCCGACATCAAGCTTCACTCTTGACCCGGTGCCAGCCTCGCATGCGCCAGCAGCGCTTTCGGGGTCGGTGATGGGAATGGCCCCCTTGAGGCGGTCGTCCCGTTTGAGGGCAGCTGCGAGAATGGCAGTGCTGTCGCCGGGTGCGCCGGCGAGCACGCGATCACCCATATCGGCCAGCACGAAAGGTGTCCCGGCACGGTGTTCGGCCACATGGGTGAGGGCATCGTCAATTGACAGAAGTTCATCGATGAACCGATCGCGCTCGCGCCAGAATGCTCCGACGAGTTCTTCTGCGATGACACCGCCATCAGCTTCCCCGTTCGTCAGGACCACGACAGCCTGACCAATGTCGTGGTCGTCTACATACCGGAAGACATTGAACACCGAGATATCCCAGACAGCGGGATGCTCGGCAGTTAGACGGCGTGCTTGAGCATGAATTTCCGCCAGCGGGCCACTCGCGGTGTCTGCCGCTCCCGGCAGGATCATCGGCACCTTGGCCATGGTGGTGACCGGCACGAGACGTCCATCGAGAACGGCCAACAGGCAGTCCGCAACCTTCTCGCCGCATGCGACGACGTCCGAATGCGGGTTCTCCTTGCATGCAACGCACACGTCCACAGCCGCGAGCATGGCGTCAGTGACATGGGCGTGCAGGTCGAGCCCGATTCCGATGGGGACGTCGGGGCCAACCGCCTTCCGAAGGGCGGTCAGCAGATCACCCTCTGCGTCCGGCAATTCCGTCGTCCCGCAGGCTCCGTGCAGTTCGAGAGCAATTGCGTCGGGTTGGTGCCGAACCGCGCACTCGATCAACTTGCGTGAGATTTGCGCAAAGAGCTCGTGCGTGACGAGACCGCCAGGTGGCGCTGTCATTGAAAGGCTCGGCAGTACGTCGGCACCACGCGCCGTCAGTTGGCCGACAATTCCGCCAAGCGTAGATCCCGAGGCCTCCACCCCGTCCAACATCGCGTTGCCGAACTGGATCTGAAATGCAGCCTGTGTGGTTGTTTGTGGATTAAAGCCATTTGATTCATGCCATAGCCGTCCGACCATGACGCGCGGTGCCTTGCTCACGTGATGTCTCTCTTGTTTCGTGCGTTGCTTGCTACTGGATCCAGCTGTTCCAGCTCTCGAGGAGTTCCCCCTTGTGCGCGTTGATCCAGTTCGCGTCGGGCACAACAATGTAGTCGCTCACTTCTTCGCCACTGGGCATCGCTTCGCGCGCCGCCTGCGGCATTTGATCAATCGCGTTGCTGCTGGGCGGCGTGCAGTACATTGCGGCACAGACGCCAGCCTGGGCCTTGGGTGAATCGAGCCAGAAGGCGATCAGCCTCAGCGCGTTTTCCTGGTTCTGCGCCCCCTTGATGAGAGTGACCCGGTCGCCGACCAAAAAGGCGGCCTTGTAGGACCAGCCCACGGGCAGCCCCTCTTTCTTGAGCGCATTGGCCCGTGTCAGCCAGATCTCCCCGATCGTGTAATCGCCATTGCGGAAGCCCTGGACACTCTGGTCGCCTGTCTTCCACCACAGGGAGACGGCAGGGCGGATGGCCTCAAGCTTTTCGAGCGCACGATCAATATCGAGGGGGAACAGCTCTGCACGCGGGACCCCGTCTGCCAGAAGTGCTGCCGCCATGACGCGCCAGGGATCGTTGAAATTGGGAAACGCCCGCCCGCCGGGGAACTTTTCAGTGTCCCACATATCGGCCCAAGTCTCGGGATGTGCACCCTCAAACGCCTCGGTATTGTAGGCCATCAGCGTTGCGCCCGAAGCCACGCGCACGCCATCCCCGGTGCACGCATCTTCGACCAGGTCGGGGCGGTCTGCGAAATGCGTGCAGAACTCACTGAGGTCGACAGCGACCTCGTCGTGTGCCTCTGAGCTCGCCTGAATCTCGCCCTCGAAGTAAAGGTCCCAGCTGACATTGCCGGTCTTGACCATGGCGCTGGCCTTGGCCCGCATCTCGGCGCCTGTCGCCGCCACAGTAACGACTTCGATGCCGGTCTGCTCGGTGAACGGATCGAACCAGGCTTCGCGCAGAGCTTCCTCATAGGCTCCGCCCGTCGTGGCGATTACGACCTGCTCCTGTGCCAGTGCGCCGGCCGGGAACAGCGTGGCAAAGCAGAGCATTGCCCCGATGAGTGCGGGAGCGTCAGCCCGCCTTGGTCCGTCAAGTCTGGTTATGGGCATACGATTTCCTCCTTTGGTTGAGCTCTTCTCAGTGCCCCTGACGTCGCGCCAGCAGCAATTGCACGCTCCCCATGAGCAAAAGGGAGATGAGGACGAGAACTGTGGATACCGCGGCAATGACCGGGGTGAGATTGAAGTCGATGTCCTCGAACATCTTGCGGGTGATCGACTTCCCACCGACGTCCGAGATGAAAAAGGCAATGGTCGCCTCATCGAACGAGGCAAGAAAGGCAAAGACCGCGCCGCCTGCGACGCCCGGAGAAATGTTGGGCAATACAACAAAGAAGAAAGCGCGCGTCCGGCTCGCGCCGCAGTTGAGCGCCGCCAGTTCCAGGGACGTGTCGAACCTCTGCAGGGCGGCGGTCACCGTGATAACGACATAGGGCACGGCAATCACGGTGTGCGCGATCAGGAACCCTAGAAGGTTCCCGGTCAGACGCAGCGGTGCAAAGACGATATAGAGCGCCACACCGAGAACGATATGGGGAACGATCATCGGGCTGAGGGTAATGGCTTGCAGGGCCTGGGGTGCAGGCAGGCTTCCGCGCACCAAGGCGATCGCGGCCAGCGTTCCCACCACCGTTGCCGTGACCGTCGTGGCCAAGGCAATCCGCAGGCTGAAGAATGTCGCTGCCATCCAGTC
>CAZNHG010000121.1:0-6168 GCA_964572555.1 uncultured Devosiaceae bacterium
CACAAGACGTTCTCGACGCCGCATGGCGGCGGCGGGCCGGGTGCCGGTCCGGTGGTGTTGTCCGAGGTGCTGGCGCCGTTCGCGCCGATTCCCTTCGTTGCAAGAGACGGCGATGGCTTTACCCTCGTGGAGCACCAGGGAGGCACGCAGAGTTTCGGGCGCCTGACGGCCTTCCAGGGGCAGATGGGCATGTTCACGCGGGCTCTGACCTACATGCTCAGCCATGGCGGCGACGGGCTGGCCCAGGCGGCGCGGGATGCCGTGCTCAACGCCAACTACATCAAGGCACGCCTGCAGCACGTCTACTCCGTGCCCTACAATGAGCAGCCGTGCATGCACGAGGCGCTGTTCGACGACAGTTTCCTCAAGGACACGGAGATCACCACGCTCGATCTCGCCAAGGCGCTGATCGACGAGGGATTCCATCCCATGACCATGTACTTCCCGCTGGTCGTGCACGGCGCCATGCTGATCGAGCCGACCGAATCTGAGTCCAGGCAGACGCTCGACGCGTTCTGCGAGGTCATGCTGGAACTGGCGGCGGATGCCAAGGCAAAGCCGGAGCGGTTCACCTCCGCCCCCGTCCGCGCGCCGCTGCGGCGGCTGGACGAAACCCGGGCGGCGCGCCAGCCGCGGCTGAAATGGGCGCCCGACGAGGCGCGCAAGGAAGCGGCTGAGTAGGGGCGCTCACGGCAATCGAGTTACGGACGGGGCCGCCGCTTCTCGGCGGCCCCGTTTTTTCGTGTCGCTGCGCCTACTCCAGCTTGACCGCCTTCAGCCCCAGGAACAGGGGAAACTCCCCCGTCGCCCGCTTGTCCGCCTTGGCCCCTTTCGTGTGCACGTCGGCGATTTCGCGCAGGGTCGTCAGGGCGAGGCCGTTCGTCTCGAAGGCTTCGAAATAGGCTTCGAGCGGGCGGTGATAGCTGCGCGTCACACCGTTGCGCCGGCGCCCATGCGGCTGCATGGGGACGGCCAGGCGGGTGAGGTAGCTGTCGATGCGGCGGTAGCGCAGGGCACGGCCATCGTCCCATCCCCAGCCGCTCTGGCGCGGCACGCGGAAGCAGGGATGGAGCATGACGATGGCCAGCCGCCCGCCCGGCTTCAACAGCCACGCGGCGGAGCGGATTGCCCTCTCGAGCGGGTCGATATCCTGCAGGGACAGCAGAAACGTCGCTGCGTCGAACGTGCCGGGCCTCAGATCGGGATTGGCCGGCAGGCGCGTGACGTCGGCCACCATGAAACGCGCCGCCTTGCCGTGGGCGCGGTGCGCGTGCGCGATGAGTTTCGGCGACAAATCGATGCCGGTCAGATGCCCGCCCGCCGCGATGACGGGCGGTGTGAGCACGCCGGGGCCGCAGCCCAGATCGGCGACGTTGTCGCCGGAGCGGAGCGCCAACAGCTCCATCATCAGGGGGATGGCAAGGGTCTTGTGATAGGTGCTGCCCGAGGGGCCGGCCCAGCCGGCATACCATTCGGCAACGCCGTCCCAGCTCTGCGAGCCGGGAACATGGGAGATCGATTTTCGTGACATTCATTCGTCCGCAATGCATCAAGACTGCCTTGAGCGGTACGAAGCGGTGCCGATTTCGGGAGGGAAACCCGCAGTCCATTCGGTTACGAACCCGCGCAAGCTCGCAGCCGGACATACCGGCGCACACCGGCAATCAAGTGCGGAGCTTGCAAACTGACACCGCCCCTAGAGGGTGCGGATGCGAATGGAATGAATCAAAGTTCCCATAGTGGGTGTTAATGTACAGGGACATTCGCGGCCGGGCAATAGCGGCAGTGTGCCGGCGTGCGGACGCGAAGCTATTGGATAGCATGAATATGTTGCGGTACTGTCGCAAAGGCGACATCCAAAGTTAGCCATTCTGAAAAACGCCGGACACAAAACGCGGCGAACCTTCTCCCTTGGGTGCTCAACTCAATCATCCCAGGGAGAGACAACATGTTCCGAACCACTATGCTCGGACTGGCGATCGCGGCGACGTTCGCCGCGCCGGCCGTTGCGAAGGACGCGAGTTATATCGGCACCGTGCAGACTGTGCCGGGCGATGGAACCGCCGAAATGGCGCGCGGCAAGGTGTTCCTCGATTCCAACCGCAATACCAGGCTCGATGCGAACGAGGCCGGTGTTTCCGGTGTCTCCGTGTCCAACGGGCGCGAAGTCGTGGTCACAGACAGCAATGGCGACTACGAGTTGCCCGTCTATGACGACATGAACCTGTTCATCACCAAGCCCGCCGACTACGCCGTGCCTGTGGATGAAGACATGATTCCGCAGTTCAACTACATCCACAAGGAAGCGGGGTCCCCGGACCTGCGTTTCGGCGGCATGGAGCCCACCGGACCGCTGCCGAAGGCGGTCAACTTTCCGCTGATCGAGGACCGCGTGGGCGAGCGTTTCCAGTGCCTGGTCTTCGGCGATCCGCAGCCCTACACCAACACGGAAGTCGGTTATGTCCGCGAGACGGTGGGCAACATGCTGCTCAACCGCGATCACTCGAACACCGAATGCATGCTGTTCGAGGGCGATATCGTGGGCGACGACCTGTCGCTCTATCCGCGCATCAAGGAGGTGATGTCGGTGGGCGGGCTGCCGCAGTACTACGTTCCCGGCAATCACGACCTCGACTGGGACGCCGAGGACGACGCGCATTCCTTCGATACCTTCCGCAACGCCTGGGGGCCGGAATACTATTCGTTCGATGTCGGCAAGGTGCATTTCGTCGTACTCGACGACGTGCGCTATCCGTGCAACGGCGTGGACGATCATCCGTTCTGCGATCCGGCAGCCAACCCGGCCTATAACGGCGTCGTCTCGAAGCGCCAGCTCGAGTGGCTGCGCAACGATCTCGCCAATGTGCCCGAGGATCACCTGGTCGTGCTCAACGCGCATATCCCGTTCGTCACCTTCACCGACGCGGCGGCGCAAAAGCACCAGGTCGACAATCTCGACGCGCTTTACGAGATCATCGGCGACCGGCCCGCGCTCGCGCTTTCCGGGCATACCCACACGACCGAGCAGATCATGCCCGGCGAGTATTTCGAGGGCTGGGAGGAGAACACCGGCACGGGGCCGGCCAAGTTCCACCAGATCGTCACCGGGGCCGTTTCCGGCTCCTGGTGGGCGGGCGATCTCAACGACAAGGGCGTGCCGCACAGCACCCAGCGCCTGGGTTCCCCGCGCGGCTACTACGTTCTCGATTTCGACGGCGCCGACTATGTCGACACCTACATGACCTTCGAGGGCGAGAAGAGCGAGCAGATGCATGCCTCGTTCAACACGCCGCGTTTCCGCGAGTGGGCCGACAAGATCTTCTCGTTCGTCGAACTGTACGACGTTCCCAGCGAGGTGACCCCGCCGGTCACCATCAACGACCTGGGCGATCCGAAGATGCTCACCCGCGCCGATCTGGAAGGGGAGAGCTGGGTCGCCGTCAATGTGTGGAACGGCTCGAAGCAGAGCACGGTGGAGGTGTCCATCGACGGTGGCGAACCGGTCACCGCGACCCGCACGCAAGCGGGCGAGGGCGAAGCCGTCCTGGCCGGCGTCGAATATGCCGACCCCTATGCCATCGCCAAGCAGGCGACGCAGGGCCGCTCCACCTTCCGCAGCGCGCAGGGCGGCGATGAAACCGCCGGCTTCACCACGGGCCGGGGCGGCGAATGGGTCGGTGCCGCGGGACCGTTCCAGAGCTGGCTGCTGAGCCGCCGCTCCAGCCATCTGTGGCGTGCCGACCTGCCGAAGGATCTCGAGACCGGCGTTCACACGCTCAAGGTCACGACCACGGACCGCCACGGCCGCACCTTCACACACGACATGACCTTCGAGGTTGTCGACGAGGTGCCGGAAATGCGCTGGCAGGCTGCCAACTGGGAGTAGGAGGCGCACCAGGTCAATCGGCCCGGGCGGGAAACCGTCCGGGCCGTTTCGTCCGGAACGGGAGACAGGCAGTGCGGCAATCCGCATTCAGGCTCATCTGCGCGCTGGTCGCGCTTTTCGTGTGCGTCGCCCCGGCCGCGGCGCATTTTCAGCAAGGCGCGCAACTGCGCACCATCGTTGTCGCGCGGGACGGCGACGGGGTCACCGCCTACGTTCGCACGCCCGCACCGCTGTTGTTCTCGGACGTGGTGCGGGAGGCGCAGGCGACCCGTGCGCCGCTCGACACGCCGTTTCTGCGGGTCGAATGGGCCGGCGCCAATCTGCGCTATCGCATCGGGCTCGACGCCATCACGGCCGATGAAGAAGCGTTTGCGGACAGGCTGGAGTCCGCGCTGGCGTGGCGGCAGAACGGGCAGGGTGTTGCCGCCGGGCTGCGCCGCTACCGGATCATCGGGCGAGCGCCCGGCGAGGCGTTCGACACGCCCGATCAGGCCCGCCGCTCGCTGGAACGCGAAGGCGCGCGGCTCGATCCGGTCTTCGGGCAGGCCGTCGTCGAAATGGAACTGGCGCTCGACGCGCCCGTGCCGGAGGGCGCGATAGAAGTGAGCGCCGCTTTTCCCGCGCTGCCTCTTCCGCCCGGCGTGAGCATCGACAATCACATCGTCGACGCGCGCGGGGATGCGCCGTCTTCCTATACGATTCCCGGGCAGCTCGCAGAGGGCGCGACGATAGACGGGTCACTTGTACGGACAGTCGCGGCGTTTGTCTGGCAGGGCGTTCTGCATATCGTCGAGGGGATCGACCACGTGTTTCTCGTCATCTGCCTGGCGCTGGGTGTGGGGGCGCCGACATGGCGGCTCCTGGGGCTGGTTACCGCCTTCACCGCCGGCCACTCCCTGACGCTTGTGGCAACGTTTCTCGGGGCGACTCCGGCCTGGCCGTGGTTCGTTCCCGCGGTCGAGGCGGCCATCGCGGCCTCGGTTCTCTATGCCAGCGTTGCCGCCGTGCTCAAGCGCATGGGGTCGGTGTGGATCGTCGTCGGCGTGGGATTGCTGCACGGCCTGGGGTTCTCGTTCGTCCTGGGCGATATTCTCGGCCGCGACGCGCCGGACCTCGTGCCTGCGCTGGCGGCCTTCAATGCCGGCATCGAACTGGGCCAGATAGCGATCCTGGCGGCAACGCTTGCCGTGGTCGTTGCGTTGACCCGGCTATCGGCGCGCCTGGTGACGCCCGTCCGCACGGCGGTACTCGGTGGCATTGCCATGATGGCCACCTACTGGGTCGTGGAGCGGTCGCTGCTGATCGCGTGAGGGGGGGCGGAAGCCAAAAAAAACGGGCCGCAGAGGCCCGTTTTTTCGTTCGTTTCCGGCTCCCGGAGCTCAGTTGAGCTTGGACCCGACGTCCTTGATCGACTGTTCGATGAGCTCGTCGCCCTTCTCGCCCATCTGGTCGACGAGGATGCGGCGGGCCGCCTCGGCGGCCACGTCGGCGGAGCGGGAGCGCACTTCGGCGAGGGCCTGGGCCTCCGCCTGGGCGATTTTCTCCTCGACCGCCTTGGTGCGGCGCGTAACCAGGTCCTCGAGCGAGGCGTTGGCCTCCTCGGTGATGCGGTCGGCCTCTTCCTGCGCGGCCGCGACGATGTCGTCGGCCTCGCGCTCGGCGTCCTTGCGCTTGCGCTCGTACTCGGCCAGAAGCGCCTGCGCTTCCTCGCGCAGCCGGCGGGCCTCGTCGAGGTCGTCACCGATCTTGGCGATCTTGTCGTCGAGCATCTTGGTCATCATCTTCGGCATGCCGAAATAGACACAGACGCCCAGAAAGATCACCAGCGAGACGAGAACCCAGATCGTTGCCCAGGTCGTGGCATCGAAACTCATTGGGCCTGCTCCTTGACGACTTTCGCCACGGTGTCACGCGCGGTCTTGATCTGCACCTTGCCGACCAGCCGTGTGACGACCGCCTGGGCGGTCTCCGCTGCGATCTCGTTGACGTTGGTCAGGGCTTCCTGCTTGGTCTCCCCGATGCGGGACTCGGCCTCCGACATCTTGGTGGCGAGATCCGCCTCGACCTTCTGGCGCCGGGTGTCGAGATCGGCCTTGACCTTGCCGCGCGTCTCCTCGGCGATGGAATGCGCCTTGGAGCGGGCGTCGGCCAGGGCGGTCTCGTAGTCCTCGATCGCCTGGTCGGTCTTTTGCCGCATGCGTTCGGCCTCGGCCAGGTCTCCCTCGATCCGGTCCCGCCGCACCTCGAGGATTTCGCCGATGCGGGGCAGGGCCAGCCGGCTC
>CAZNHG010000121.1:6178-8807 GCA_964572555.1 uncultured Devosiaceae bacterium
CATTAGAAGGTAGAGCGCGGCAAAGCTGATCGCCAGCCACAGGAGCTGGGAGGGGAAGGTCGTGGGGTCGAAGGGCGGGAACGCGCTTTCATGTGCCGCCGCCGCGCCGCCATGGGCCTCGGTTCCCTCGTGCAGGGCGCCTTCGCCCCCGTCGGGAGCGGCATGGGTGCCCTCGGCCGCCGGATCCTCGACGGCCTGGGAAGTGTCTTCCTGAGCTACCAGTATTCTGGTCATTTCAACTACCCGTTCGTTGGGCCGTGCCGGCCCGGTCACGCCGGACAAACCAACGGCAGCCGCAACATCGATGTGCTCCGGCCGCCGTCGCGAAGTGTAGCAGCGTTCGGCTTAGACGGCGAACAGAAGCAGCAGGGCGATCAGGAACGAGAAGATGCCCAGCGCCTCGGTCACGGCAAAGCCGAAGATCAGGTTACCGAACTGGCTCTGCGCGGCAGAGGGGTTGCGCAGGGCGCCCGACAGAAAATTGCCGAAGATGCTGCCCACACCCATGGCCGAGCCGGCCAGGCCCACACAGGCAATACCGGCACCGATCAACTTCGCAGCTTCCGCTTCCATATTCATGCTCCTTTTCAAAGCTGATTGCGATGTTTCATTTGCACGACGGCCATCGGGCCGCCGCGAATTGGGTCGTTTAGTGCGACGGATGAATCGCGTCGTTGAGATACATGGCCGTCAGGACCGCGAACACGTAGGCTTGCAGCACGGCGACCAGGAATTCGAGCCCCGTCAGCGCCACGGTCATGAGCAGCGGCAGGATGGCGCCGGCGACGCCGAGCGCGCCGAGCGTGCCCAGCGAATAGACGAACCCGGCGAACACCTTGAGCGTGATGTGGCCCGCGAGAATGTTGGCGAACAGCCGCACGCTCAGTGAAATCGGGCGCGACAGGAACGAGATGATCTCGATCGGCACGACCAGCGGCAATACGTAGCCGGGAACACCCGCGGGGACGAACAGCTTGAGAAAGCCCAGCCCGTTGCGCATGAAGCCGTAGATGAGAACGACGGAAATCACCAGCATCGCCAGGGCGAAGGTGACGATGATGTGGCTCGTGACCGCGAAGAAGACCGGTATCATGCCGAACAGGTTGGCGACGAGCACGAACATGAAAAGCGAGAACACGAAGGGAAAGAACTTCATTCCCTCGGTGCCGGCCGACTGCCGGACCATGCCCGCGACGAACTCGTACAGCATCTCCGAGACGACCTGTGCACGGCCCGGAACCAGGCCGCGCCCGCTGGTGGAGAAGATGAGATAGGCAGCGGCCAGCCCGACCGTGAGCACCATGAACAGCGCCGAATTGGTGAAGGCGATCTGCGCCCCGCCCTCGGAGCCGCCGAAGGAGAAAAGGCTGTAGATATCGAACTGGTGGATAGGATCGACTTGTGCTGGATCTGCCACGTCTTACGGCCCTTGCCTCAGTTGTCTTCTTCTTCGTCATCCCCGTACGGATCGAGATCCGCATCGGGAGGTGGCGGATTGGTCGCATTCATCTCGGCGGCCGCGCGGACCACGTTGAGAATGCCGGCACCAAATCCCGCGAGAAGCATAACCAGCATCAGCCAGGGACCGGTTCCCAACAGCACGTCCAGCCCATAGCCCAACGCGGTGCCAACCAGTACCGCGGCAACAAACTCGGTCCCAAGCCGGGCCGCCCGGGCAAACCCGGTCTGGCCGTCCTGATCCGAACCGGAGCCGTTCGCGCCGTCTCCGGGCCGTCCACCGCGGGCCTTGGCAATCCGTGACGCCAAATCCGAGGTGACCGAGCGACGTTTGCCGCCAGCCGGACCGTTTGCGTTGCGCGGCGCTGCCATCGCCTTACCACCCCGTCCAGCCATTTTGCTTGATGAGGATGCCCCTCAAAGTCGGGCGCACCATAGTGTCCGCGCCCCCGGGTGTCAAGAAGGGCTTATGCATTATAACTTGTTGATTTTATTGTATTTTTCGCCCCGTATTCAGGTTGCTGTTTCGAGGCCGCACGTCCGGGCGCTCCCCGGCGGGGAATCCCGCCGCGCGGCACGGCGCCGGCTCGTGTGCCGCCGGCGGATCATGCTGGGTGACGCCGGGCGCGCTCAGCCGCCGATGGTCGGCAGGGTCAGGTCGCCCGAATTGAGCTTCTTGGCAGTGAGCTGGGAGGTGTCGATATCGCGCGGCATGTCCAGCACGTCCCACACGTTCAACAGCGCGTCGCACAGCGTGTCGATCATGGCGTCGTCGTGAAGCGGCGTGGGGGTGATGCGCAGCCGCTCGGTGCCCTTGGGCACGGTGGGGTAGTTGATCGGCTGGATATAGATGTCGTGCTTGTCGAGCAGCATGTCGCTCGC
Organism: uncultured Devosiaceae bacterium; assembly: GCA_964572555.1. GTDB lineage: Bacteria > Pseudomonadota > Alphaproteobacteria > Rhizobiales > Devosiaceae > CAZNHG01. The sequence goes on from CAZNHG010000121.1 coordinate 8,519, forward strand.
CGCCTTGCACAGGCGCGCGTCACCCACGACCAGCGGCACGATGTGGGTTTCCGTCGGCATGACGGGCAGGCCGGCGTCGCCGAGAACCTTCTTGGTGCGTTCGGCCTGGCGGCGGTGCGCGTCGCGCTCGACCTGCGAGGTCTTGAGGTGCTCGATGGAAGCCACGGCCCCGGCGCACAGGGCCGGGGGCAGGGCGGTGGTGAAGATGAACTCGGGCGCATAGGAGCGCACGGCGTCGACGATCGACTTGTTGGCCGCGATATAGCCGCCCATCGTGCCGAAGCCCTTG
>CAZNHG010000122.1:0-8788 GCA_964572555.1 uncultured Devosiaceae bacterium
CACAGCCACCAGGAACAGCACCAGCACCAGGAGCGCGGTCGTGAGCAAGGTGCCGTCGATCAGGCTTGCGCGCGCGCCCAAGTCAACAAACAGGCTGATGGTGCCACGCAACGTGCCATCCTCGAAGTGCATGGGATGATCAACCCGGGCGTATGTGGGCGGTGCGGTGGTTCCATCGCCCTGCATGATCTTGACTTGGTGTTGGGCAACATGCCCGTGGCCGTCAGAGACAGGCAAGTGCTGAAAATTGATATCGTCGTTGGTGCCATGGGGATGGTTAAGGTCCATGTCTGCGGGCTCGGCTTCGCCCGCAGACGCGCCCGAACCGGTCTGGTCCGCCGCCGGCCCTGCCCCCGGATGCTGATGTGCATGATGTTCGGCGGCTTTGCCAGAGGCGGGATGATAGGCGCCAGTGGCAAACACGAGCTGCCCATCCGCATTCCTGAATTCGAAATGATAGATGTCGCCGACCAAAGCCAGTCGATGCAGATCATCCTCAACCGCTTCCCGGTTGGCCCGACCGGCCAGCACCGCGTCCAAGCCGTCCAGCTCACTCTCGATGAACGCGGCAACCTCCATTCCGCCACGCCATGCGTCCCGCTCAAGGATCGCCTGCCTGCTGGCGTCGAACACCAGCATGGCCCCGGTTGCCGATGCGAGACCTATGACTGCGAAGATCGCCGTGGCGCCCCAGCCCCTCTTCATTCATCCTCCCGACGTCGTACCCTGAGGATCCCGCCGCTTCATGGATCTAAGGCATCCCGCCCGGGATCAAGGCAGAATGCCTCGTCACATCCTGGAGGCCTGTTGCGAAAAAGAAGTTAAAATGCGCATGTAATTCTTCCTGAATGCACCCGGTGATCCGGAGACTGGGGTCCGTGTCACCCTGTCGCTCGACGGTCGAGCGTGTGGGCAAAGAGTTTCGTTCTTGAGGTGGCCGAGCTGGAACTGACCTGCGCAATTGGATGAACCACCCAATGTCACAAGCATCCTGGCGCGCATCTCCAGATCGGAATCTGCTGGGTTTCCGGATTCGTCACCTCATGAATGAACCCTCAGCCGTCAAGTCCACCAACGCAGGCATACTTGACGGCGAGATACTCGTGGATGCCTTCGCGTCCGCCTTCACTGCCCATGCCGGACTGCTTGATGCCTCCAAACGGCGCCTCAGGGGTGGTGATCATCCCTTCGTTGATTCCGACAAGGCCGTATTCGAGCTGCTCCATCACTCTGAACGCGCGTCCCAGATCGCGGGTATAGGCATAGGCCGCCAGTCCATAGGGCGTGGCATTGGCGGCAGCGATAACCTCATCCTCTTCTGTGAACCGATAGATCGGGGCGATGGGAGCGAATATCTCCTCGCTGCTCATGCGCATATCGGCGCGCGCATTCGCGATGACCGTGGGAGCGAAGAAGCGACCAGCCCGCTCGTGACGCCTGCCCCCTGCTAGAATCTGCGCTCCCTTCTCGCGGGCATCGACCACGAGTGCCTCGGCATTGGCCACGGCGTCGTCATCTATCAGCGGCCCCTGCTCGCTTCCCGCCTCCATTCCCGGCGCCACCTTAAGGGCATCGGCGGCCACCGCCAGCTTGTCTACGAAAGCGGCATGGACGCTGTCCTGGACGTAGAAGCGATTGGTGCACACGCAGGTCTGCCCGGAATTGCGGAACTTTGCAGCAACCGCTCCGGCCACCGCTCTGTCGATATCTGCATCGTTGAACACGATGAATGGGGCGTTGCCGCCCAGCTCCATCGACACCTTCTTCACCGTAGGTGCGCACTCTGCCAACAAGTGCTTGCCCACTGCGGTAGAACCGGTGAAGGTAATCTTGCGCACCCGTTCGTCTCCGGTGAGACACTTGCCAATCTCGCTTGCGCCACCTGTGATGACATTTAGCGCGCCAGCGGGAAGGCCGGCAGCGTTGGCGATCTCGCCCCAGACCAGGCCAGAGAACGGCGTCTGGATTGCCGGCTTGACGACGACGGGGCACCCCGCAGCAAGGGCCGGGCCGAGCTTGCGGGCGATCATGGAGAAGGGGAAGTTCCACGGCGTGATAGCACCGACGACACCGACTGGCTCGTGGGTGACGATGATGCGCCGGTCGCGCCAGGGTGATGGCACGGTCCGCCCCTCGATGCGCCTGGCTTCCTCGGCAAACCAGAGGATGTAGCCGGCCCCGCTGCTGATTTCCGCACGGGCTTCGGCAAGCGGCTTGCCCTGCTCGCGCGTCAGGAGCTCAGCGAGATAGTCTGCATTTTCCTCGATGAAGCCGTGCATGCCCCTGAGCATAGCCGCGCGCTCCGCGGCCGTGGTCTGAGAGAGCGCCGACATTGCATTCAAAGCTGCTGATATGGCTTTTGCGGCTTCGGGGGCACCACCGTATGGTACCGTCCCAATAGGCTCGCCACTTGCGGGGTCCGTAACGGCGATTGTTTCAGCGGAGGCAGCCGACTGCCATTCCCCGCCGATGAACATGGATTGCCTGAGCAGGGCTCGTGTCTTTTCATGCATGGGTGTGATGTCCGGAGCTCGGGGGCGAGCGGTTAGTGGAGACTGGTGATCGCCTCAGGTGGGGGAGAATTCGCCGCCATTGATGTCGATGATGGCGCCGTTGATGAAGCCGGCGTCGGGCGAAGCCAGAAACCCGATGAGAGACGCGACATCTTCGGGTTTGCCGAGCCGTCCCACCGGGATGCGCTCGAGTGCTGAGGCATTGCTCGGGCCGTTGGCAGGCCCTGTCATTTCGGTCAGGATCCGTCCTGGCGCGACGAGATTGACGGTGACACCGGACCCGGAGAAGTCCGACACAAGGGCGCGGATCAGTCCTGCAAGCGCTGACTTTGAGACGGCATAGCTGGTCCCTGCGATGCGGGGAATCGTACGTCCGGCAACCGAACCGACCAGGACGATGCGCCCGAACCCGGCGCTGCTCATGGCCGGAGCCACTGCCTGACAGCAGAGCATCGCGCCCGTGAGGTTGACGTCCATCACTTGCTGCCATTCCTCAAGCGGGATCTCCACGAATGGCAGAGATCCACCGCCATGTTTGGGGGACACGCCGGCATTGCATATTAGAACGGATGGGGATTCCCAGCGCGCGGCGACGTCCGCGAAGAACGTGGAGACCGCGTCAGGTTCGGCAAGATCTACCTTCCTGACGAGAACACGTTCGTTTCCCGCGTCTGCTGAAAGGAGATCTTCAGCCATGGCAACCTTGTCCTGACTCTGGCTGAAGACCGCCACGCGCAGGCCGTCCGCGAGCAGACGGCGGGCGCAGGCCAGTCCAATGCCCGTCGTACCCCCGGAGACTACAGCAACCTTTTCGTGCAACTGATGGTTCATGCGGCCGCATCCATTTGCGCAAACAGCGACAGTGGCGGATGTGCGTGCGGATCGGTCATCACATCGATGAGCAACGGCTCGGACCCATTCAGGCCACGCTTGAGAGCCGCGTTGAGATCCGCGGGATCGTCGATCCTTACCGCAGGGCAGCCGCATGCGGTTGCAATCGCGGCATGATCGACCGTTCTGAGATGGCAGGCCGTTGTGTAGCTTCCAAACTTTACTGTTTCGGCATCCTTTTGGTACCCGAGAACACTGTTGTTGAGCACCACGACCGTCACCGGTAACTCGGCGCGCACCATGGTTTCGATCTCCGCCCAGCTGTGAGCGAAGCCACCATCACCAACGATGACGACCACCGGATCGGATGGATTGGCCACCTTGGCGCCAAGGGCCATCGGTAGCCCCCAACCGAGTCCGGCAAGTCCGCGTGGGGTAATAAAGCGCATGCCTGCGCTCAGCGCGCGCAACTGTCCCAGGACCCACATCGAGGAATAGCTTGCGTCGGCCACAACCGTCGTTTGCGGCGTCAGGCGGGTCTGCAATTCGGACATGACCCGTTCGGGCCGGATGGGTGTCTGCGATGACTGCGCAACCACGCTTCGGTCTGCTTCAAATGTCTTCCACGCCGCAGCGATACGAGTTTCAAGCGCCGGGCGCTGTGCATGGCGGTTTTTCAGGTCGAAGTCTTGCAGCCGCTGATGAAGCGCCCTGATGGTGGGAGCCGCATCGCCGGTGAGGCGCAACGCTTCATAGGTGCGTCCGATTTCGGTCGGATCGACATCGATGTGGATGTAGCGTGCGCCCGTCGGCATGAGGCGCCAACTGTCGGTGCCGTTCTGGTTTGTCCTTGTACCCAGAAGAACGATGACATCGGCTTCTTCCAGGATGGCGCGGGTGTGAGCCCCAAGAGAGCGAGGTCCATTGAGGGCTCCCAAAACCCCGGCTGAAAGCGGGTGGTACTCGTCGACCGCTCCCTTTCCCATGTTGGTCGTGAAGACAGGCAGACTCGCCGCCTCCTGAAGCCTTGCAAGTCCCACAGCAGCCCGGGCGCAGTGCACGCCTCCCCCGGCGACAATGACAGGCTGACGAGCCTCGGCGATCAGTTCGGCCGCTTCCTCGATCATGTCGTCGGTGGGCCGGGTACTGTCGAGGGGCCAGCTTCCCAGTTGCGCCTTGCGGGGGAAAGCCGGTTCCGGCGCCTCCTCGCGCAAGAGATCAGCGGGAAGCAGCAGCGCTACCGGGCCGGGTCTACCCGACCCGGCGGCGGTGAAGGCGGCGTCGACATAGTCATCGATCCGCTCGGCCGAGGTTACGCGCCGCACCCATTTGGTACAGGAGTTGAACAAGGCGATGTGGTCGAGCTCCTGAAAGGCATTGCGATCAGTCTGGTCGCGTTCCACGTCCTGAACCAGCGCCACGACCGGGCTGCTGACCTTCAGGGCTTCGGCAAGCGGGGGGACAAGAAGGGTGGCGGCCGGTCCGTTCTGTGCGGCCACGACACCAATCTGGCGCGAGCAGCGCGCATAGGCGTCCGCCATGGCTCCGCCCATGTTTTCCTGGCGATAGACGACCTGGTGGATACCGCGAGCTTCGGCAGCGAGAATAACCGCCGATGGCAGGCTCTGCCCGAAGATCTCCGTGACCCCGTGGCGCTCGAGTGCCCGAGCGATACGGTCAGCGCAGGTTACCATCTGTTCAGTTCTGGTCACTTTCCTTCCTCTTCATCGCAAGTGGTTGTCTTTAGGTATTCGTCGAACACAGCAACGATGTGCGCGACGTCATCGGCGTTCATGGGTGTGGAGATGCAGGCCGCCGCGCCCACGGGCAGAATGATGGCATTCTCCCTGAAGTACCGGCTCATCTTGCGCATTTGCTCGGCCCGGTCGGGTCCAAGATAGGCTTCGCGATACTCGCGCGGCGCCCGGGAGCTTGGATGAATGCGGAACAGAGATGCGGCTCCGGTCACGGAGTATGGCGCGTCATGCCGCTTGATGGCTGCATCAAGCCCCTCTCGCAGGCGGGCGCCCAAGGCGTTGAGCTGGGTGAAGGCCTTGGCGTCCATGGCTTGCATCGCCGCGAGGCCTGCCACCATTGACACGGGGTTGGCGGAGAAAGTGCCGCCCTGCGGAAGACGGGGGTAGCTCCTGTCGCTTCTAAAGACTTCCATGACCTCCTGGCGACCGCCGATAGCTCCAATTGGAAAGCCGCCACCGATGATCTTCCCCATCACGACGAGGTCGGGCGTGATGCCGCATTGAGCGGAGGCCCCTGCGTATCCCTGCCTGAGGTTGAGGACCTCATCGCTGACGATGAGTATCCCATGCTTGTGCGCGAAGCGTTGCAGCACCTCTATGAAAGCGCGGTGAGGCGCAATCAAACCGGCACGGCTCGGCATAGGATCAATCAGGATGCAACCGAGCTTGTCGGCAACCGCCTCGAGCCGCCTTTTGGCACTCTGGATATCATTCAGTCGCAGGACGGTTACATCATCGGCGACGGACATCGGTGTCGCCGTGGCAGCGAGCGTCGCGACGGGTGCATCACGCTCGCCCCAGTCCGCCGGCGCGCTCGACTGGCCGATCTCCGCCCAGTCATAGGCGCCGTGAAAGGCCCCCTCGATACGGGCAATTCCCGACTTGCCGGTTGCAGCGCGCGCCGCCTTGAGCGCAAACATCACGGCCTCGGTCCCGCTATTGACGAAGCGGAGCTGCTCGACAGCGGGAATACGCTCGACGATCAGGTCGGCAAGGGCAAGCTCATGCGCAGTCGGATTGGCAAAGCAGGTCCCGTCCTTGACGAGCCGCGACACCGCTTCGCACACGGGCGGAAAGCCGTGGCCGTGAATGAGGGTGGTGAAATTGTTGTTGAGGTCGATATAGCGATTGCCGTCAACATCGATGAGCCAGGCGCCCTCGCCTCTCGCTGCATAGATAGGGTCGGGATCGCGCTCTACGGTTGCGCGTGTCGTCCCGTCCGGAAAGACCAGCTGGCCGCGCGCAAAAAGCTCGGCAGAGCGTTGGTGCCGCAGCGGCGCGACTACCGAGTGGGATGCTGATTGAAACATGTGCCGTTTTCCTGAGAGCAAGAACGGGTCCCCAAAGGACCCAACAAATTTTGTTGCAACAAAAAATCACGGCACGGGATTTCGTGCAACAAAAATTTCAGATTTCGTTCGCACTCCCCTCTTCGCGCCCTTCATAGGCGCGTCGTAGCTGCCTGAAGCCATCGCGGATGTCGTTCTCAATGGCGGCTCGCACGGCCGGCGCATCGCGATCGCCAAGCGCCTCGATTGCGGATTCGTGGTTATGTACGCCGTAGCGGGTGGTGGCAAACTCGGGGTAGAGATCATTGAACGAGGCGCCGATACGCAGCCACTGGGCCTCGATTGTCGCCAGAAGGTGCGGCATTCCCGCCAGGCGGTAGATGGTGAAGTGAAACTCCTTGTTGCTCCACAAGGCATCACCATAGCGCCCGTCATCGAGCGCCGTGCTTATCTGACCCTGTAAGTGCTTGAGTTGACTGAGATCACCCGCACTCACGCCGACAACCGCCTGCTCTGCGGCGAGCCCCTCGAGCGCCAGCCGCATCAGCGTCACCTCCCTCAAGGCCGCCATGCTCAGCTGTGGCACGATGACAGTCTTAGCCCCGGCATAGACCAGCGCCCCCTCGAGCTCGAGCCGATTTATTGCGTCGCGTGCCGGTGTCGTACTGACGTCGAGCTCGGTTGCGACCGCGCGAATGGTCAGCTTGTGCCCAGGCGGAAAGGCGCCGCGGATCAGCCGCTCCTTCATCTGCTCATAGGCGATATCCCCAAGGCGCATCTGCCGCCCTTCCTGGGCCTGAACCTCGTCGCGTGCATCACTCATTGCGCTTCCCACCTACTGCCGTGTTGACACGCCCAAATTTTTGTTGCATCAAATTTGAACGTGAAGATTTGACAAATTTTTTGTGACAACAGCATGCCGCGCCCAGTTTGACAAGGGGTAGCGCGACACGTGGGCGCGGAATTCAGAGCGCGCGTGGACAGGGGCATCCAACTAGGGAGACGGGATTGATTGGTGAGGCACTTGCCCTCAAGGGGCTTGAGAAACGCTATGGGGATGTCAGGGCCGTCGACGGGGTGGACCTTGAGATCGCCGCAGGCGAGTTCGTGTCGGTGCTTGGCCCTTCGGGTTCAGGCAAGACCACACTGCTTATGATGATCGCCGGCTTCGAGCGCCCCAGCGGGGGCATGATCACCATCGGTGATCGCGACGTTACATACGCACCGCCCAACCGACGCAATATCGGCATGGTTTTCCAGCGCTATGCGCTCTTCCCGCACATGACGGTGGCACAGAATGTCGGATTTCCACTACGCATGCGTGGCTTGCGGCAAGCCGAGATCAGTCATCGCGTCGGTGAGGCACTGCATCTGGTCCAGCTTGGGGATTATGGATCGCGCTATCCCAACGAGCTCTCGGGCGGCCAGCAACAGCGTGTGGCCGTGGCGCGCGCACTGATCTTTGAACCGCCGGTCCTTCTCATGGACGAACCGCTCGGGGCCCTCGACAAGAAACTGCGCGAATCCATGCAGTTCGAGATCAAGAAGCTCCAGCACCGGCTCGGAGTGACGGTTGTCTATGTCACGCATGACCAGGAGGAGGCCCTGACCATGTCGGACCGGGTGGCCGTGATGTCAGGCGGGGAACTGGTGCAGCTGGGATCTCCCGTGTCGCTCTATCAAAAGCCGGAATCGCCATTTGTCGCCGATTTCATCGGGAAGATGAATTTCATCGAAGGCGAAGTGATCGGGGCAAACGAGACCGGCCACCACATCCGGCTTTCCGAAAGCGCCACGCTTGCTGCTCCGGGAAACCTCAACGGCTCGGCGCAACTGCTGAGGGCGGGCAACAGCATCCGCCTGGCCGTTCGGCCTGAACGGCTTCGCCTCGAAGCGCGCGGCGCGGGCGGCGACGGCGCGATACCCGGGCGGATCGAGACCGCCATCTTCGTGGGGTCATTTCGCATTTTTCTGGTAAGCGTTGCCGGGCGTCCCAACGATATCCTGCAGGTTCAGGCACCGGCAAGTGAGGCAATCGCGCGGTTTGAGGAGGGCGACAATGTCGACCTGATCGCCGACAGCGATGCCATTCGCCTGTTCCCGACCGCGGGAGGCGACGCCCGATGAGCGTGTTTGGCACAACCGGCGCATCCAAGCGTAGCTGGGAACTTGCCCACCTGTTCAGGGCGGAATCGGCGCGACGCTATTCGCCTGCCGCCTCGTTCCTGCTGGTTCTGCCATTGGTCGGGGTTCTGGTGGTGGGGTTCGTCTATCCAATTGGCAATTTGATCGCCTCGAGCCTGTTCACGCCAGGCTTCAGCCTTGCGAACTATGTCCGCATCTTCGAGCAGCCGCTTTATCTCGCGGTTCTGTGGCGAACACTGGAAGTGGCCTTTGT